>NZ_VHSI01000007.1:0-228425 GCF_013048705.1 Vibrio sp. A11
TGAATCTGTTGGGCGGATTAATCGCGTACTGCTTGAGGGATAAAAAGCCCAGTCTAGATCTAACAGCTCAAGAGTTTGAGCTGTTAGAGAGTAATTGCTTAGTTCTGGCTTAACCAGATCTCAGGTTGAATCGTTAAGCATAGAAAAGACCGCCATGTATCGGCGGTCTTGTTACCGTTAAGGAGTCATGCTAATCCTTATGGGCAAGCCACTTCATCCCAAAACCAATTGGTTTGAGTCGGTGATTCCCAAGGTCCTGGGTTATTTTTAGCAATAAAACACTTTCCGTTATACGTCACTGTCGTGCCATTAGCGACTTGGCTAACACCGGGTTGCCATTGCACAACGTCTCCAGGGGTGCCACCGCCATTGCCCGGATCTTCACCATTACCACCGCCATTACCATCAGAAAGGTCGGCCAACGGTAAGTCTGGCTGCTCAGCCTTAAAAGCGTACTCTCTGCCATTAATGTTAACGCTGTAGTTCGCTGGCCCAGAAATCGGTAAGTAATACACCATATCCAGTTCATAGCTCTCTCCCGCCGGTAATGCTTTCCATGCTGGTAATGAGAAGGCGACACGATGCATCGTCCCATCGAACCCTCCAATATTATTACTTCGCGTATGGCCTGAAGCAATAACGGCTAAGCCAGCACCAGATTGATCTTTCGCGTTATCCGGTGTAGAAACAGGGATATCAAACTGGAACTGCGTTCCTCCAGGAAGGTCAACCCCAGTATGGTTAGTAAAGGTCAAACGAGGGTTAATCGGATAGTTTTGATCGCCGACTTTAAAGCCATCGATGGTGACTCGAATATCCACCACTTGGTCAGGGATTGCGCCAGTTGCCAATCGATTACCATAAGGGGAAGCGGATTTGAACTTTTCATACATGGCTTTGGTCATGGTATTACCCATGTGGTACTCACCATTACCGCTAGCACAAGCTTGCTCTGTCCAATCAATTTGTCCACGCTGACCATTGGCATCGAGTACGTAGCAGTTATAGTCTCCGGCTAATTCCCAGAACATAATACCGCCGATTTCTTTATCAATAACGTAGTCCGCTTTAATATCAATCGATTGTTTATCTTCGGTAGAAAGGAAGACTCGTTTTTCCGCGTTCCATAACCAAGGGGCAATCGCAACACTATCAAAATGACGCTGGTATTGGCCTACCCACGGTGTACTTTCAGGATGCAATCCATAAGCGGCCAAATAGGATCCCCAAATGCCTTTTTCGAGGTTTTTGGCATGCCACATTGGGTTAGAACCTGCGCCCATTTCATTACCATTGGCATCCAAATCATGCCACATGTTATCCAAGCCGAGAGCGCCGTAGCCACAGTTATTCTTTTCTCCTTCTCCAGTACCCGCTGGACACTCATTTTGATTCGGTAACGGTGCTCGTCCCCAAAGGCCATTTTCACCTCCCGTCACCCCTTGCCATCCTCGCGTATAGTAAGGCACACCAATATTAATCCGTCCCGCTGGCATTGAGCCACGGAAATAATGGAAAGCCCAATCGGTGTTCAGATAGCCGATGCCACCATATTGTGCTGTCGTATAAACGCCCCATTGAGCAAGTTCAGAGTCTTTACCCGTGTCGTAAAGAGCCGCATTATGTCCAACATGATCATTCCAAGCACCATGTAAGTCATAAGTCATGATGTTGACATAATCGAGATACTTCGCCACTTCCATGGTTTCCATACCACGTAGTAAGTAGGCAGATGAAGGGGCGGCGATAGTCAACATATAGTGAATACCATCTTGCTCACTAGCGATGTCTAATCGCTCACGCAGCACCCGCATTAACTCATGGTAAGAGCGCATGAGATAAGGACGACGTGATTCAGCGAAGGCTTTATCATCGGGATTACCGGCACCAGACATCGAGGTTGGGTATTCATAATCAATGTCTAAACCATCAAAACGGTATTGACGCATCATCTCTATTGCGGAATCAACAAAAGTAGAAATCGCCTGATGATTAATAGAACCATCAGCATTGGTCGTCATAGTGTAGAAACCACCATCGGCGATTCGCTCACCATTATCGGCAAAATGACCACCCGTTTCCGCCCATCCGCCAATCGAGATCAAGGTTTTGACATCATAACGTTCTTTATAGGTTGCTAACGCGCCAAAGTGACCTTTAAAGCCCAGTGTCGGATCAATATCAACCCCATCCCATTCTTTTCCAACCGCAGGGTTGTTGGGGTCATCAACATTACCGATGTTGACCTTGCCATCAGAGCCAATACTGACAAACGCGTAATTAATGTGGGTCAGGTTTTGCCAAGGAATATCTTTCACTAAATAGGAGGTTTGAGGATCATCTCCCGCTCGCCAACTGGTGAAATAACCAATCACACGCCTTGGTTGGCCACCCGCCATGATTTCACGTCCTTGCTCGTCGTAGACAGTACAATAAGGAACATTAACGCCTTCAGTTTGATACAAACCGTCAGGACGACACGTATTGGCAATAGGCGCATGGGCGACGGTTAATGTTAATATCGAAGAGCTGGATAGCGCACCTTTATCATCCGTCACTTTAGCTTGGATGGCTAAATTTCCAGAACGGGTGACTTCGTAATCAAAAATATATGGCGCTTGTGATATCGTTGCAATGCGTTGGCCGGAGATAAAAAATTCTACCTTAGCCACTTGACCATCGCTATCGTCGGCGTCCGCAGAAACTCTTACCGTATCACCCAACTCAGCCGTGTTAGTTGACAGCGTTATTTCAACCGTTGGCGGCTGATTATCATCGCTACCCGTATCACCATCTTCACCAGCGTTGCCAGTATCACAGCTACCAAGTAATTGCCACGGCGCATAATCACCGGAGAATTGGGCTGGGTTATTATTTTGTGTCCAATATTTCGCTTGATAGGCCACATGATCATGTTGAACTTGAGCACCACTAGTGTATACCGCACCAGACTGCCAATCTTCCAATCCATCACAGTTCACGGCGGCATAGCTGTTTAACGCCAGTAAACAGGAGACAGAAAGTGTGCTGAGTGTAAATACCCCTTTGGGTACTTTTACTTGCTTTAAGTGCATGTCTTTTTCCTTAAGTTATTGTTTCCAAATATTAAAGCAAACAGTCCTTACTCTGCATGCTTTAAATCTTTCGTGAAATAACTGTAGAACAGCCCACTTATTTAGCACCTAATAAAGTGTCAAAGTTAAGAATCACTCGCAAATGACCGCTTAAAGCCAGCAAGGTTTACATACTTATTTTGCATCAAGAGCTAACTTATTGAAGAAAGGCTATCTTTCAAGGTTGGTGCATGATAGGCAATGACGACGATTCAATACTGCGTAGCAAATCGATAAACAATAAGCTCACAATGGCGATGATTAAATTTTCGCTAGAGCACCTCGAGGAGTGTGATTAAAATGGCGTTTATACTCTCGGCTAAATTGTGAAGGACTGCTATAGCCAACCAGCCGCGCAGCATCATTAACCCGCTTACCCTCGATTTGAATTAACTCTTTGGCTTTATTTAAACGGACTTTTTTAAGATACTGCAAGGGTGATTCCATGGTGACGCCACGAAAGGCTTGATGAAAAGCCGAGACACTCATGTTCGCTTCTTCGGCTAACGTATTAACTGTTAAAGATGTGGCATAATCACGATGCACTTTACTCAACGCTTTCGCTATTCGGGCATAGTGTCCTTCGTGATGAGCCAGTTCAAACAGCACGTGTCCCTCTGAGCTGGTCAAAGCTCGAAAAGCCATCTCTTCAAGCAAAGATCCGCCTAATAACTCCGCCTCTAATCCATCAATTAAAGCATTCATCAGCCTTTTACAGCTATTAAGCATGGTATGATTCATCTGTACCGATTTCAGGCCACAAGGATTATTCGCATCAACTGGCGGTTTAAAACCGTTTTCCTCTAAGGCGGCAACCTGCTTGAGCAATAGTGAATGATCAATATCAATGGTTAACCCTAATAATGGTTGATTCTGTTTAGCTACCGCTTCACATTCAAGTGGCATCGGCACACCGACCACCAGATAATCATTCGGTCCGTAATCAACGGCGTTAGCGCCTAAATGAATGCGTTTCTGCCCTTGACCCAAAATGACAATCCCAGACTGATAGATAAACGGCTGACGCGAGTTACCTTGACTGCTGCGATAAAACCACACTCCAGGGATCGCAGTATCAGTGCAGCCCTCAAGGTGATGTAGCGCATATTTATCAACATAGTTTTGCATCAATTGCGCCAGATCTGGCTTTTCTTCCGTTTGATTGACCATTCTGTTCACACCATCGTTTATTGTAGAAATAGGCAATAAATTTACAGGAATCACTCTATTGCTACCACAATTATTCTACTATTATGCATCTTGCAATGTATCAACCCAACTCTTGACTCCGCCAAAAACGAAGCCCATAGCAGCGAATACTGCGTCTTTAATAAAGGCCAAACGGTGGTCATATTCCTAATAAGAGGTACGAGTAATGCAATTTACCTATGTCAATCCGACTCAAATTTATTTCGGTCAGCAGCAGATCGCGGCAATTACCCAAGCGATTCCACGTCAGCATAAGGTTCTGGTCATCTACGGTGGTGGCTCAATTAAACACAATGGCGTTTATCAGCAAGTGGTCGATGCTCTGCAAGAACATACTTGGCTGGAATTTTCCGGTGTCGAGCCAAACCCAACCAAAGAAACCCTTGATAAAGCCGTTGCTATCGTTAAACAGCAAGCGATTGATTTTATTCTTGCCGTTGGTGGTGGTTCAGTGATTGACGGTTCAAAATACGTCGCAGCCGCCGCTAAATACTCAGGCGATGGTTGGGATATCATGTTAGGTAAACATCATGTCACCGATGCAACACCAATTGGTGCGATTCTCACCTTGCCAGCCACTGGCTCTGAATCAAATTCTGGTGCGGTGATCACCAAAGCAGCAACTCAAGATAAACTCTCGTTCTTATCACCATACGTGCAACCTAAATTTGCCGTGATGGACCCCGACGTCATGAAAACACTACCGGAGCGTCAACTCGTTAATGGTTTAGTCGATGCTTGGGTGCATATTTGCGAACAGTATCTCACCTATCCAACCCAAGCGATGGTCCAAGATGGCTACGCTGAAGCCCTATTGAAAAATCTCTTGGTGTTAGGCAAAGATTTTGCGCAAAGAGATAACGACGCTTGGCGTGCGAATTTGATGTGGACGGCAAACCAAGCACTGAATGGATTAATTGGCAGTGGTGTTCCCCAAGATTGGGCGACACACATGATTGGCCATGAACTGACTGCATTATGGCAGGTTGATCATGCTCGCTCACTGGCCATTGTCCAACCAGCACTATTGCGCAACCAATTAGCGGCGAAGAAAGCTAAGCTGGAACAAATGGGGCAACGCGTATTTAACTTAGCGCCGAGTGAAGATTTAGCCTTACGGACTATTGATGCGATTGAAGCGTTTTATCATCAGTTGAATGTCGATACTCAATTCTCTGCGCCCGATATGACCGCAGAGCAAGCTGTCGATAAGGTGATTGAACAACTGGAAGCGCATGGAATGGTGGCTTTGGGTGAACATCAAGCGATCACCCTTGAGCAATCGCGCGATATTCTTACGCAAGCCTTTATTTAATCAATTTGAGCAGCACTGCGGTGCTGCTCTTTCCCCACCTTATTTTTAAGCCTAAATAATAAGATTTTTAAATTTGTGACCGCCATCATTTTTTATTGACGGTAAATTGAATCTCTTCTACTATTTGCACAGCTTTTCATCTGAATAGTAGACCATCGTGACCATTCATCGCCTTAACATACTGATATTAGTATTGTTGATGAGCTTGTTTTTTGCTCAGGCGACAGTGTACTCACAAAATCATCCGACACTTTCATTGAGTAACGCTCATCCTACTGTTGTTCAAGATGATACAAGCGCTGCCACTCAGACGTCGAGTAACGTCAACGACAATAAAGAAGCCGTGCAACCTCATCACGCTATCCCCCATTTAAACCATTACCGATTAAATAGCGAAGATGAATACGCCTCATTGGGGCTGATGCCTATCTACTACTTACTCGCTGAAATTGTCTTATTGCCTATTGCTATTCTATCGATTGGCTATCGCCCATTGTTCAACCACAATATTGATTGGTCTTATTATACACACCGTTCATCAACCTGTATTTATGGCTGTAACAATAACAACTTACAATACAAGTTTACCCATTCTCGTCATTACTAATTTAAGACTGGTTTAGTCTTTCATAAACACCATATTGCTAAAAACTGATCTTCTTTGATAGACGGTATGTATTTCTATACCTAATCAACTAACTATCAGTAAGACAATGGTTTATCTTTCTAACCACTTAAATATTTTTAACTAATAACGAGCTATATACGATGAAACTTAAACATAAACTTATTCTTTCTTTATTAATACTCATTTTTATTATGAGTAGTTTTACTGCTTGGCCTGCACCTCATATACCTGTTATCAATAATATCATCTCAACTTATAACCCTACATGAGGAGTGTACAATGAAATTCATCCGTAATGAATGGGTATTATTTATAGGATTATTGACCGTCCTGTTTTTCAAAACGATCGGTAATGATCTTTTATTAGGTTCTAGCAGTAGCGTTTTGTATTGGTCTGCCGCTGGTTTTCTATTTATTATTGTTATGTTGTCTATCTTTGGTGTTGTAAAACACTCTGATGCATTAGCAATTAATCTTGGCGACCCGTTAGGAACTTTGATATTAACGCTATCAGTGATTTCCTTAGAAGTGATCATGATTTCATCGGTGATGCTTACTGGAGACTCGAACCCCGTATTAGCTAGAGACACCATGTTTGCTGTCATCATGTCGATACTAAACGGCTTAGTCGGTATAGCATTACTGATTGGGGGCCATAAATATCATATACAAAAATATAATATTCAAGGCATTAATTCTTATTTAGTGGCTATTGTTCCCTTAACTATTTTATGTTTAATACTACCCAATTTTACCAGTAAGAATGAGTTTGGTGAAATGTCCTTCATCCTTGCTTCGGCTTTGGTGGTTATCTCTATTATTCTTTATGGCATATTTTTGTATGTTCAAACAAAAAGCCATAGTTACTTCTTTATCGATGAAGATAACGATCATACCGATGAACATCATAGTATTCTAGGCAGCAATACTTATCACTTTTTATTATTATTTGGCTATTTGATTGTGGTTATTTTTCTTGCCAAGAGTATTGCTATACCTATTGATGCAAGTATTGGACACTTAGGAGCACCGGCTGCATTAGGTGGGCTAGTCGTGGCATTGTTAGTACTCGCTCCTGAAGGTGTGGGGGCGATCAAAGCTTCTTTGAATAATCAGTTACAAAGAGCCATGAATTTATTCTTTGGATCGATATTGGCAACGATATCACTTACCGTACCAGCGGTCATTGTTATCTCTAATATGATTGGGGAACCGATTATATTAGGTTTAGAGCCCGCACAAATGATTCTGTTGATCGCAAGTTTAATGGTCGCAAGTATTAGCTTCAGACATGGAAAAACAAATATCCTTAATGGAGTCACTCACTTATTTTTGTTCTTTATCTATATTGTACTGATTTTCGACTAACGCTTTCCTCCTCCATCATCGGCCTACGGCCGTATTGCTGGAGGAGTTGAGATCAAAGCTGAATAAAACCGGTTAAAGAGTACACATAGTAAGCGTCAGTTCGAGTTTTTATCGTAAAGTCATTGAATAAGCGTATAGTTTTGGTTATTTAACTCTGACCCTCTACCGATTAGGAAAGAAGCATAATGAAAAAAACAACGCGGATCATGGCGGCGAAAAAGCACGTCGCTTTAGTCGCTCATGATAACTACAAAGGTGAGCTACTACGTTGGGTGGTTGAAAACCAGTCTAAGCTTGAAAAACATGAACTGTACGCAACGGGCACGACTGGGCATATGCTCAATAAAGAAACCGGATTAGCGATTACCAGCATGATTAGCGGGCCAATGGGCGGCGATCAGCAATTAGGCGCTAAAATTGCCGAGGGGAAAATTGATGCCTTGATTTTCTTTTGGGATCCGCTTAACTCTGTACCGCATGATCCAGACGTTAAAGCTTTATTGCGCATTGCGAGTGTGTGGAATATTCCTGTCGCCACTAACCGCGCCACAGCAAAATTTCTTTTTAATTCCATACTCATGGAGCAAGAAGTCGAGATTGAAATCCCTGATTATCAGGCCTATCTTGCTGATAGAACGTAATGCACCTCACTCCATATCGATAAGCGACGATGGATCTTTAAATACTTTCGTATGATCGATGAATGATGGCCGTAAGAGAAGAGGCGTGTTATCACGCCTCAATACCGACTCAGACCATCGCCTGCTGCGATAAAATCACTCTGCAACCGGCCTCTTCCATCGCTTGCCAAGCGTTATCAATATCACCTTGTGATAGATTAACGCCTCGACAAGCATCTTTAATGACCCAAGTTTTAAATCCTAATGACACAGCATCCAACGCAGTAAATTTCACGCAGTAATCTGTAGCCAGTCCGGCAATGTACACATCGCTGATCGCATGTTGCTGTAAATACTCGGCTAATCCTGTTGCATGGCGACGTTGGTTATCAAAAAAACCACTGTAGCTATCGATATCAAGATGAGTCCCTTTGTAGATAATATGTTCGATAGCATCGAGATTAAGGCCTGCGATAAACTCCGATCCGGCGGTATTTTGTACACAATGATCCGGCCATAATATCTGTTCAATGCCAGAGAGCATGATAACTTCTCCGGGTGTTTTACCTTGAGTAGAAGCAAAGCTCGCATGCCCTGCAGGATGCCAATCTTTAGTGGCAATCACATGATCAAAATGAGGCATTAATAAGTTAATCACTGGGACGACACTCTGCCCTTCAGGGACAGGCAAAGCACCATCGGACGCAAAATCATTTTGCACATCTACTAAAATCAAAGCCTTATACATACTATTCCTTTATTCATATCGATTTACTGACTGGATATCCCTCGGTGAGCAACTCTTGGATAAAACAAGAGCCATTACCGCTGTAAGTTATCCAGACTTTCTCTTTGGCTCGGGTCATGGCGACATAAAATAGACGGCGCTCTTCTGCAAATGGAAAATCCACTTTAGATTGGGTCAAGGCGCTATCTAAATGACGGGCTTTCACTCGCGCGGGAAACTGCCCTTCATTAACCGCTAAGATAATAACAAAATCGGCCTCTTTGCCTTTACTCGCATGACAGGTCATAAACTCAATTTGCAGTGAGGCATATCGCCGTTGCCATTCTGCCAGATGCTCTGGTTGATGATAATGGTTACGACCTAATAACAACACCTGTTTCGGCACTTTAGCCTGACGATTAAGTTTATCGAGTATTTTTTCAATTTGATTACTGGCACACAGGACAACCGCTCGCTGCTTCTGCGACTTAAAACTATTTAGCGTCTTGGGTAACTGATGAGGATTTTTCTGCACAAACTGATTGGCAACCAAACCGATTTGATCGTTAAAACGATAAGTCGTATCAAGATGATGAATGGTCGATTGCGGAAAACGCGCTGCAAATTCCGTGGTTAAGTGAACATCCGACCCCGCAAATTGATAAATCGACTGCCAATCATCCCCGACCGCAAATAAATTAGGATGATTAGGCCCCTGTTCACACAACGCTTGTATCAACGCCAAACGAGCAGGTGAAATATCTTGATATTCATCAATCATGATGAATTTCCAAGGCACAGAAAATTTGCCTTTGCGTACATAATCCGTTGCTTGGCTGATCATGATATTAAAATCGATCTGCTGCTCATCTTTCAGCATTTGCTGCCATGCTTGGTAGCAAGGCCAACATAAAGCAAGTTCACTGTTCAAGCGAGGATAATCAACATGATCAATGATGTGTTGCTGAATCGCTTTTTTCGTCGTGCCCAATTGGGCGAGTTGATCGAGTTGCTTTTCCAACCATGCGATCAATTTAGGGTTTTCAACGTGGCTGCCTAGCTCATCATCACCGACTAGATAAGCAATCGGCCACTGCGCCAAATGTTTCTGCCAACGCTTAAAGTTGGTAGGTGTCATCCAGTGGCGCTTTAACCAGTCCGTACACCATGCTTTTTTCAGTTTATCATCCAATGCCAACGGCGAAATCACGACGGATTGATTTTCCACTTGGTTAATGATCGACAACCCTAGTTGATGAAAGGTGTTAACACGAATCTTATCGGCGGCAAGACCAATCTTACTTTTTAAACGCTGATCCATTTCATTCGCGGCGTCTTTGCCAAAAGCCACCAACAATAGTTCATCCGCTTGCGCTAAGTGGCTCTGTAACAAATAAGCCACTCGAGCCGTGAGCACACTGGTTTTACCTGAACCCGCACCAGCAAGCACCAAGTTATGATCATCATTGATCAACACCGCTTGCTGCTGAGATACATTAAGCGGAGAGGATTCAAGTTGTGAAAAAAGAACCGTCCAATTTTGACGCTCAATGTCTAACCAAGCTTGATTGCGGGCTTGTAAGGCTTGATCGGGAGTCAGTAACCAAGGTACTAATGGCTCCATCGCATGAGGTAAATGTTTGATGGCTTCTTCTAAACTCATGTTCATCGCGGTTAGATCAGCAAAAACGTGATTGATCCATTCCTCTAGCGGTGAATGCGGTAAAAAAGCCGGTAAATGTTGTAAATGGTGCAGTTTTTGCTGCCATTGAGGTAAATGTAATCTCAATTGCTGACATTGCTGATCAAGCCATTGTTGATAGACGTTGACAATATGATGCGCAAACTGTCGAGCTTGTGGCCAAGGCAAACCTTGTACAACCCAAACGCGTTGCGTATCTTGCTCTGGATGAGCAAAAAATCGTAACTCCGCCCACAAAATCCCGCGTCGCACCTTCACTTGTCCGTTCCAGACGGTAAAAGGAATCCGCTCTTCACTGTGCAACGAAGAAAGCACCAAACGCTGATTTTCTAAGCCAACATGGTGATATTCATTAGCAATAAAAAATTGTGCAGTTTGGGTTGCACTTAGCTGCATTTTCGGCGATTCCTCTCGATTTTATCGACCTACATCATAACTCAATCATCAATAGCAATGAAAAATTAATGTCAATAATCAACAACTCACTAAGACAGAATGATACTTTTGTTATTCTTGATCAGAATGTTAGCGTAAAGTTCTGCTAAACTGTGTGTTTTAAGGTTTGACATCGAATCTCACTGTGCAGCGACTTCATTTACTTCGCCTTTATTGGGCAAACAAAACCATTAATTACTGCCTACTGATCCTGATCACGCTCTTAGGTGTTGTCATTCCCGCTTGGCACTATCAAGTTAACACTTGGATAACCCCCCTAATCCTTGGGGTCATTGCCGCAGCCTTAGCAGAGCAAGACGATAAATTTACTGGCCGCTTAAAATCGATCGTCCTGACCTTTATTTGTTTTGCGATAGCCGCCTTCTCTATCGAAATTTTATTTGATACACCGTGGCTATTTGCGATTGGACTCTTTATTTCAACCTTCACTTTTATCATGCTGGGTGCCATCGGTACTCGTTACGCCAGTATTGCCTTCGGCTCTTTATTGATCGCCATTTACGCCATGCTCGGTGCCGACCAAAGTACGAACCTTTGGTTCCAACCGTTACTATTACTGACGGGCAGCGCATGGTATTACCTTCTGTCAATGCTGTGGCACGCATTTTGGCCAATGCAACCTGTCCAACAAAGTTTAGCCAACGTATTTGTTCAACTCGGCCACTATTTTGAGGCTAAAGCCGAGTTATTTTATCCTGTCTCCAATTTAGCCCCCCAGCCACATCGAATTAATGAAGCCAATTTAAATGGAGCAACCGTTAACGCGCTGAACCAATGCAAAGCGACCTTGCTTGCCCGCTCAAAACGAGGGCATGTGGATGGTGCCAGTGACCGTTTCCTTGGTCTGTACTTTGTGGCGCAAGATATCCATGAAAGAGCCAGTTCGACCCATTATCGCTACCAAGAGCTCGCAGAGTCTTTTGCACGTAGTGATGTACTGTTTCGTTTTAAGCATCTGTTGCAAGCTCAAGCGCAAGCCTGCCACGATATCGCTCTCTCTATTCAGCTCGGCCAACGCTATCAGCACCGTAGCGATTCGATCATCGCTTTAGACGAATTACAGCTCTCTTTGACATACTTACAAGAGCAACAACAGTTAGAGTGGAAGCAATTATTAGCTCAGCTCAGCTATTTGTTTAATAATCTTGCTACGGTTGAAAAACAGCTCAGTAACGTCAGTAATCCCGATGTGCAAAAGACCGAAGATGATGTCTTACATGATACGGAAGCACACTCTATAAAGGCCATGTGGCAACGAATTCAAGCCAACTTTCATCGCGACTCATTACTGTTTCGTCATGCCGTTCGTATGTCTATCGCTCTCACCGCTGGCTATGGGATTTTACAAGGATTGGATTTAGACCGTGGATACTGGATATTATTAACCACCTTATTTGTTTGTCAGCCTAACTACGCGGCAACACGGCAAAAGCTGGTTTCCCGTATTATTGGCACCCTCGCGGGGTTATTGATTGGCGTTCCTCTCCTAACACTTTTTCCCTCACAAGAGAGCCAGTTAGCATTTATTGTGATTTCCGGCGTGATGTTTTTCGCTTTTCGTCTCAATAACTACGGTTACGCGACCGGATTTATTACCTTATTAGTGCTGTTTTGTTTCAACCAGCTCGGTGCTGGTTACGCAGTGGTACTACCACGTTTAGCTGACACTCTGATTGGCTGTGCTCTTGCTGTTGCCGCGGTGGTGTTTATTTTTCCAGACTGGCAGTCAAAACGGCTACATAAGGTCATGGCCGAAGCCGTACAAGCCAATAAACAATATTTAGCGCAAATCATTGGTCAATATCGTATCGGTAAAAAGGACAGTCTGAGTTATCGGATTGCACGACGTGATGCCCATAATCACGATGCTGCGCTTGCTGCCGCGGTCAGTAATATGCTCGCAGAACCGGGAAAGTATCGATCGGCAACCGATGAAAGCTTTCGTTTTTTAACCCTCAATCATGCATTACTGAGTTATATATCAGCGCTCGGCGCACACCGCACTCGAATCGATGATGAAAACATCCATCAATTAGTGCTCGATGCCCATCGAGTTATTCATCAACATCTTGAAGTGTTGTATCAGCAATTATTTACCCATTGTGAACAGTGTGATACCAGCGATATCGACAATATTGGCTTGGAGAAACGGCTTTCTGAATGGAGAGAAGAGGATGATAGCTCTGCACGTATGGTGCTACAGCAGCTATATCTTATTTATCGAATGTTTCCAGAACTGCATTCTCTGGCGAGTAAATTTGCCGTCCGAGTGCATTGATAGTGAATAGCAACCACGACTCACCCGCGATGGGATAAAGTTGCACTCCAAGACGGACCAGAGTATGCTTAAAAAAACAGCGAGGAAGTATTATGTCTGTCTCTGCCGTCTCTTCTGGTTATCCTATTCTTCAGCAGTCATCAAAAATGGCTGGCGAAGCGGCGCATGAAATTCAACAGGCTCAAATCCACACTTCTCGCGCATCGCAAGACCCTGCTTTGCAGCGCAATTCTCTTGAAGAGAAACCCACTCCCCCAAGCAAAAAGCCTGATACGGTTAACGCATTAATGAATCTCAACCAAGCTCAACAATACAATCGTGTTGGAGCAAGCGTCATTCAACGTGAACAAGAGATGATCGGTAGCTTACTGGATGTTCGTGTATAATCCCTCGCTCAGCGATAATCAGTCATCATCAACTGATGCCATTGACTACCATAAATTGTCAGCACCGATGACTAGTTATTGAGTTTGCTGATTCGCTCAGTACAATGCTCGAAAAATTTTAATTGTGATCTCTATGCCCAAATTTACTCTGCCATCGTGCGGAGAAAGTCACGCTTTCTCTGCGCTTTCATCTGCTGATTCATTACAAGATGCCTTAGCACCGCATTTTGAGCCAGCGAGCAAGACGCTGATCGCAAGCTCAAAAATGACCCCACACCATGTAGAAAAACGTTGGCAAGCCCTTAACCAACCTGAAGCACAGGCACAATTATGGGACGACCAGACTCAGCGTGATCTCACTCATTACAGTAAAAATATTGAATATTTTATCGGCACCGTAAAAGTCCCTGTTGGCATGGCCGGTCCGCTACGAGTCAATGGACTGCATGCGAACGACGACTTTTTGATCCCTTTAGCGACGACTGAAGCAGCCTTGGTCGCTTCTTATCATCGAGGATGTAAATTGATCACCGCCGCTGGCGGAGCCAGCGTGATGCTATTAAATGAAGGCGTTACGCGTACTCCAGTCTTTGCTTTTGATCATCTTGCGCAAGCCGGGCAATTTATCGCTTGGGTAACCACACAGTATGAGCATTTTAAACAGCTTGCTCAGGCAACGACCGCCCACGGTCAACTGCATGATATTAACGTCACCATGGAAGGTAACCACGTTTATCTGGTGTTTGATTACCTAACCGGCGATGCCTGCGGGCAAAATATGGTGACCATCGCCACTAACGCTGTCTTTGAATTTATCGTCCATCATTCTCCTATTAAGCCGCGACATGCTTTTTTGGATGGCAATTTATCGGGTGATAAAAAAGCCAATAGCCATGTTTTACGTCATGTACGCGGTAAAAAAGTCACCGCGGAAGTGCATCTCTCCGCGGAACTGATCAAAAAATACCTGCATACCACTCCTGAAACGATGGTGAAATTTGCCGAAATGACTACGATTGGAGGAGTACTGAGCGGTAGCGTTGGCATCAATGCACATTATGCAAATGCTCTCACCGCTTTCTCTATTGCTTGTGGTCAAGACCCGGCTTGTGTGGCGGAATCTGCCGTGGGAATAACGCGGATGGAGCTCAATTCACAAGGCGGATTGTACGCTTGTGTTACGTTACCGAACTTGATGGTCGGCACCGTCGGTGGTGGCACCTCACTGCCTAGCCAAAAAGCGTGCTTAGCACTACTTGGGCTAACGGGAAGCGGTAACGCACGAGCCTTAGCCGAAGTGGTGGCAGGTTTATGTTTAGCAGGAGAGCTATCGATTGCTGGGGCTTTCAGCGCAGGGCATTTTTCAAGAGCCCACCATAAACTTGCGCGCTGATCCATCCATAAAGGGAAGGTTACCCTTCCCTTTCCTAACGCAGCTTGAACTCAGCGTCACCTAGGGATGAGTTACCACAATATCTCGCTGGGTAACACTCACCCCTTTAATCTGGGCATAAACCTGCATACCAACGTGTAAACCTAGCTCTTGTAACGCCCATTCGGTGATGGTTGACCATAGCCAACAGTCATCGCCGATCGTTAATTGCAAAGCAACACTTTTGCGTCCTTCTCCTTGCTGGAGATGCTCGATACGTGTGATTCTGACTGGTAAAATATTGCGAATTGAGGTCGCTTGAGGAAACTGTCGCGTCACTGACACATCAGTAGCACGGATTTGCAAACGAACTCTCTGCCCCTCTACCGCATCTTCAATTTGCTGTACCCATAAACCAACATCCTGACTCAAAGAGACATAGCTCAGCCCATAATCGAGACGATGATGAGTAACCTTGCCCAATAACAAAGTACTTTGTTCACTAAACGATTGCCATGGACGCATCAACGAGGAGGACCATACCTGCTCAATCGGTCCCGATATCAGTTCTCGTCCTTGATCTAATAACACTAGGTGATCCGCTAAACGCAAAATCTCACTCATGCTGTGAGTCACATACAAGATGGGAATGTTGATCTGCTGACCAAGGCGCTCTAAAAAAGGCATGACTTCTCTCTTGCGAGGTAAATCTAACGAAGCCAGAGGCTCATCCATCAACAATAAGTCTGGTTTGGATAATAAAGCCCGCCCCATCGCGACTCGCTGTTTTTCACCCCCCGATAAATCATGCGGATAACGTTCCAATAACGCATTTAAACCTAACAAACTCACTATCGACGTAAAATAGTCATCGTCAGCCACCGATACACCATAATTCAGGTTACCACGCACCCGATAATGAGGAAAAAGTCTCGCCTCTTGAAAAACATAGCCAATTCGACGCCCCTCAATAGGAATATTAATCCCTTGCTCAGAATCAAATAACACTCGATTCGCTGTTTTTATATAACCTGAATCTGGTTGTTCTAACCCACTAAACAAGTTAATTAACGTCGTTTTTCCAGCACCTGAACGACCAAAGATGGCACTGACACCACGGCTGGGTAAGCGCAAATCGACATCAATCTGCATACAACCAAGCTGCTTTTTCACTTTTAGATGGATGTCAGTCATTACTTCATCCCCAATCGACGACGCATACGCCGATTCAACCATTCAGAAAAAAACAGCGACACCAAGGCAATCACAATCGAAATAATACACAAACGCGCCGCTTCCATTTCTGAGCCAGGAGTCTCAAGAAAATTGAACATCGCTAATGGTAGGGTTTGTGTTTCTCCCGGAATGTTCGAGACAAAACTGATCGTCGCACCAAACTCACCGAGACTGCGCGCAAAAGAGAGCATAGTGCCGGTAATAATCCCAGGTAAAGTCAGCGGTAAGGTGATAGTAAAAAAAACTTTCAGCGGCGACGCCCCTAATGTGCGCGCGGCTTGCTCAAGCCGAGGATCAACCATTTCAATACTCAAACGAATCGCTCTGACCATTAAAGGTAAAGAAATCACAAAACAAGCGAGTACGGCTCCACGCCAGCTAAAGCTAAAAGACACACCGAGCCATGTCTCTAACCAGCGACCAATGACGCCTTGTTTGCCCATAGTAATTAACAATAGATAGCCCACCACAATCGGGGGTAGTACCAACGGGAGGTGAATAAGACTGTCGAGGAGACCTTTACCAATGAAAGTTTTTCTCGCCAATACCCAAGCAAGGATAATACCAATCGGTAACAACCAAATAATGGTATAAGTAGCGACTTTCAGACTGAGTTGCAGAGCAAGCCATTCATAATCACTGAGCAAACTGTTCATGCTCCATGTCTGTCGTAAAACCGTAACGAGCCAATATCGATTTTCCAACCGGTGACGTGACGTAATCAATAAAAGTTTGATTACTGGATTTATCACTCAGTCTTAGCAAAGGATAATGAATCGTATCGTGTAAGCTGTCATCAAACACGGTTAAGGTCGTGACTTTATCGGTCGATTGAGCATCCGTTTGATAAACCATACCTAATGCGACCTCACCACGCTCCACGAGAGCCAGTGCTGAACGGGCATTATTGGTCGGAGCCAAATGAGGTCGAACGTCATCCCAAACATCCAGTGCGTCCAGTACCTGCTGAGCATAAATACCAATAGGTACGGCCTCCGTATTACCAACCGCCAAACGACTTTTAGCTAATCGCTGTAGCCATTGCTGCGAGTCAGCGACATCAAATGGTGCAGAGGAAGCCGTAGCAGGCTGGATCAACACCACACGGTTACCTGCAATTAAAGTTACATGCTCAGGACCGATATCTTGCTTATCGATCAGATACCGTGCCCAGTCATCGCTCGCTGCCAAAAACAGATCCGCAGGCGCACCGCGCTCAATTTGTCGGGCCAAAGAAGAAGATCCACCAAAGACCGGCACGACCCTTGTGGTATGGCTCGCCTGATAGTGCTTAATCAATTCGTTGACGGCGTTGGTCATCGATGAAGCGGCATACAAATGAAGCGTCTCTTGAGCAAACAATGATGGACTGAATGACAATAGCAATAATGAAAACGCACATTTTAAACCTTTGAACATAGTGATATCGCTTCCCTAAATGGCGACCAAAACGGGTTAAGCAAAGTTCGAACTTTGGTTAACCGCTCATTTTGCGCCTATTTTACCAGCAAAGTCTGAATAGAAGATTGATTAATTTACTGAAATGGCCTGTAATTCGCATACGATTATTGTATCTTTACGCTTTCTTCTTCTTAGGATGAATATTTCATGCTCACAAGACTCTCTAGCAGCCTTCTTTTATTGTTGGCAACACTGACCTCTCATGCTGCTTTCGCCAACAATTTTAACTACAACTTTTTTGAAATCAGAACGGCATTAAACCCCGAGTCATTCGGGGGAGAGTTTAATACCTATTTTACCGAAAATTCGCACCTCATTGGCCGAGTCGATTCGCGTTTTGAGGGCGATTGGGATGCCGCCGTCGGAATGGGGTTCAATGGTCCAATTAATCCTTTTGCCGATATCTATGGACAAATGCTCGTCCACAGCACACGAGGCAGTCGTGAAGAAGGCAATAAAAACGATATGATGATCGAGCTCAACGTCGGTACCCGTGTTTGGTTAACTGAAACCTTAGAAGGGCATCTGCGTATTGGCCGTAATGAAGATAACTCGATATTTATCGCGGGCATCCGCTTCCACTCAACCCAACAAATGGCATTAACGGCTGAAGTCCGCAATGCTGGTATTTGGGGACCGCAAATTGGTATGGGGGTTCGCTTCCATTTTTAATGGGTTAGCACAACAAATCTCCCCTGCATAAGATCGACTTGAGCGCTGATCATTCCAAAACTATCAGCGCTCTGAATTAGCACGTTGTTGTTTAAAAAAGCACAGCGCTTGATAAAACATCTCTTCTTTGAGCGGCTTCACTAATACGTATTCCGCTCCGGCCTCAATGAAGGCTTGTTGTGTCTCTAGCAAGCCATCGGCCGTACAGGCATAGATCGGTAACGACAGTTTCATCTCATGCCGAATGATTCGTGCGGTATCAATGCCCCCCAAATACGGTAACTGATTGTCCATAAAAATCAGATCGTAATCTTGTTCCTTTACCCGCTCAATGGCTTGTAAACCATCACTCACCCAATCGACCTGTATTGAATATTTCTGACAAAATGCTTGTAAAATAAAAGCATTCGTACGGTTATCCTCTACCAATAATGCGCGTATAGGCTGAGTAAATAATTGATAGCGATCCGTATTAGTCTGTTCGGCGTCGCTCAATTCCTCATTCACGACAATACGAATAGGAAACAGCAAATCAAAGCGCGTACCATAACCAACCTCTGATTTTACCGTGATCTTACCATGCAATAATTCAACTAAACTGCTGACTATCGATAAGCCTAAACCACTGCCTCCGTATTCCCGAGTCGTGGTCGATTCTGCTTGTACAAAAGGGTCAAAAATACGCTGTAAATCCGTCGCCGCAATCCCGATCCCCGTATCTTCTATGCTAATCATTAACTTATCGATGCCGTCTTGTTGAATAAGCGCTAATTTAATGCAAATCGACCCCTGATGAGTAAACTTAACGGCATTACTGAGTAAATTGAATAAAATCTGATTTAAGCGTATTTGATCGCTGTGTAAGCGAATTTCCGGTTCAATCGCGCACTCAATCATCAACTCAAGTCCCTTCTCTTTGCATAAAGGGTTATAGATACGCCGAATCGCTGAAACCATAGCTACGACTGGGAAATCACTATTTTGGATCAGAAATTTTCCCTGCTCAATTTTTGAAAAATCAAGGATATCATTCAAAACAGCGAGCAGATGCTCACCGCTGCTGCACAATACATTGACTAACTCTTGCTGCTCCTGAGTCAGCGAATTTTGTTTTAATAATTGAGAAGCGCCTAAAATACCGTTTAACGGCGTCCGTAATTCATGGCTCATTTTGGCAAGAAAATCAGCCCGTAATCGAGCGGACTCTTCCGCTTGTTCACGAGCAAGGCGACTTTGCTGCTCCGCTTCCACCATCGACGTGATATCTTGTCCTTGAGTAATGATCGAAACAATCCGCTCATCCAATATGATCGGTGATAATTCCCATAGAATGGTTTTACCATCGAACTCTGTTTTGAGCGCTTTGACAATATTACCTTGTGCCGCTTGCTGAACCGCGATAATCAACTGAGGCTTAACGCGGGCAAAAAGAGAATGCTGTTGAGAATAATGACTCAAGAAATAAGCCTCAGCCGACGGATTCATACGAATCAAACCGCCCTGGGCCGTCCACAATAGCGTCGGCGATAACGAAAAATTAAAGAGATCCTCAAACTGTTTTTCTTGTTCGGCCAGTTGATGAAAGGTGCTTTCTAACGTGCGCCCAAAGTGATCAAACTCAACAATTTGAGAACCAGGGAAATAGGCACCTTCACGTAGCTCAACCACTTGATGGGTATAAGACATTAAGCGCGTCATTTCGTTTTCAATTTTACGTTGTAGCCACCAACGAACAATAATGAAAACGAAAGCGATCGCCGCAACGACAGCAAACATCCAAAATAAGTAATTATTACGTAGAGCGAGCGCATTTTGGTTACTCTGCACAGCGTATACCGTGAGAACGGTTGGCGCTCCGGCTAAAGTTAATGGCGTGCGACTAACCACATACTTGCCATGGATGTCGTAACCTTCTTCGCCTTCTTTGACCACCTCATCCACTTGATAAGCTTCTGCCCCTATCAATGTCGAGGCTAAAACATCACCTCCCGCAGCAAGTACCAGTTGCTGTGAGTCACTGCGCTCACGTAAGTTCTCCACTAAGGTAACATTATTGTTCAGCACCACACTGATGTATAAAAAACCTAGGGATTCACCACTCACGGTATCAATAATCGGCGTACGGCGAACCAAAAGATACACATCGCCAATTAAAGATCGCGTAGTGATTAAGTGCCAATCATGGCTAAACGCGACTTGTTCAATGATATGGATAAACGTGTTGTCAGTTAAACCATAAAACTGGGCATTACCATCATCCCAGATCGGCTGAGTAACATTAGCGATAAACCGAAAGTCCGCCATATGGCTGATATCACTGCGATCAACACTGAGAAAATACTGTTCAAGCTCATTAGTTAAGTGGCCATGTAAGGCATGAACTAAAGTGGCATTTTTCGCACTGCTGTCTTGATGAATTTTTAAAATAGTCAGACGAGAATTAAATATATTCTGGATCAAATTCGCCGTTTGATTGGTGGTCCGTATCACTTCTTGCGTAATTAATCGGCTACTAACTTGATAAGTATGAAATAAAATACCGAGCGTTAACACGCTCAATGCCATCACGATGGCTCGGCTAATCAGGGTGGCCATATGCCTTTTTTTATCAGCCACGATGGGTCTTGGCACTGCAATTATCTCCCGTCATGATTAGCGATCAGAATATCGAAACGCACGTTGTTTGAGTCGTTCAATGTGTTCAGTGGTGGTATTTTGAGTCACCAGTTCAAATTCACCAGAGTAAACCAGTGGCACTGGCAAACCAGCCAGATCTCGTTTGATGGCTTCTGCCATCGCAATGCCAGTATCGTCATTCATACGCATGACGGTGACCGCTAATCGGCCATCTTGCAATGCCTCAAGCTCTGCCGAACCTCCCCCCCAGCCATTGAGATAGATATCTTCACGTTCAAGTTCTCGCAAGGCTTGTGCTGCTCCAAGCGCAATATCGGTCGAACAAGCATAGAGAAAGGTAATTTGAGGATTATTACTAACGATATCGAGCGTCGCTTGATAGCCGCTCTCCATCGTGGCGGTGGTGTAGTAAGAAGAGGCTAAATGAAAACGGTGTTTGACATTATGGATAAAACTGTCTCCACGCGCTTCACTGATGTACCCTTCTGAAAAATATAACACCCCATAATCTGCGCCTTGTGGCAGCTTGCGTTGGTAAAACTCAGCCAAATGCTGAGCGCCAATTTCATGGTCAAACCCAACATACAATAAAGGCTGACGACCTTGCCAATCACGAATGGGCGTGGTGATATTTTGTAAAATAACTTTTGTCTCAGAAGTATGCAGTAGATGATCAATAAATTTTCGATGGCGCATGGTATCTAAGGTAAAAATCAGATAATCGGTTTTATTTTGCATCGCTTCCATTAAGGAGATACTTTGCTGACGGGCATCTAAGCTAGGTCGAGTAAAAACTTGGTGTAATTGATATGTAATGTCAAGCTCATGCATACGAGCTTCAAACGCTTTAATATTACGAGACCAATAGTCCGACACTTGCTGACCGGGATAGATGACTGAAATCGTGACTGGGCGAGTTTGAGCTAGAGGTAGGGGTTCGGCTCGAGTCTGGACACTTTTCGCCAATAAATCGGTTAATGTCTGTTGCTCGGGATGTGCCTCTAAAAACGCTTGATAGGACCAGTAATCACTCAGCAGTTGTGAGGGATTAGCGAACACGGCCATAGGAAACCAACTCAGTAACACGATCAGCAGTCTTATTTTCATCCCACTTGTTATTCCTTATGGCTCGGTTTCGGTTATCTGCAACTCAGCGATCAGGAAAGATCAAATCCCCCCATAACTAAACGCTCTTTTTGCGCTTTACTCAGGCATTTGATCCGATGTTCTAATTGTAAAGCTTGGCTTTTACTCGGTCCAACATGGTGCTGCCACACTAAGCTGAGCGGGCCTTTACCACGCAAAGCTTTAGCGCCACATCCCTGCTGATGCTGGATAAAACGTCGATTGATGTCGGTTGTTATCCCACAATATAGTGCATTTTTCGATGTTCGGATCAAATAGACCCACCAATCTGAGTGTTGAATGGGAGCTGACATACTTAATGATTGGCGATCAACGCACGTAATTCAGCCACTTCATGACGTAATATCGCCACTTGTTGCTCCAGTTCATCAATACGTGATAATGGTAACTCCGTCTCTGTGCTCGTAGCGACACTGTGCGTATCGACTTCACCACAAAATAAATGGTGATAACGCGATTCTCGTTTCCCGGGTTCGCGAGCTAACTTAACCACTAAACCGCGTTCTAGTAACTGTTCTAAAATACTTTCGGTTTCTTTCACATCATTAAAATGGCACAAACGGTTGGTACGAGTGCGTAATTCCCCCGGTGTTTGTGGACCACGCAACAGCAAACAACAGATAACCGCTAATTCTTGGCTATTGAGTTTTAAATCGCCAAACTCTGTATTACAAAAACGATGCTGATATTTAGGTGTACGACGATTAAAACTACTTTCATCACTGACAAGGCGACGGGCAATCAGCGCTTCAACCGTATCTTGCACCTGTGCCTCAGACAAATTCAACACGGGATCGCGATTACTTTTTTGATTACAAGCGGTCACCAAACTGTTCAGTGTTAACGGATAATATTCTGGCGTCGTGATCTCTTTTTCGATCAGACAACCAATGACTCGTGCTTCTAAAGCAGACAGTTCGCTATGCATGTTAATTTCCTTCTAGTTAGAATCTGTACCTTGTACAGTCAATTAGTGTTCAAGCATCAAACTCAATCGTATGACTCTTCCTTGCTCATCAATCACGATCACCTTCGAGCGGTTTAACTCAATCTCACTGGCTAATAACTGTTCTCTTTCATGAAGATAAGCTTGGCGAAGCTGTTGATGTGCTTTGCTTTCATGGTGTGACGCAGGTGGTTTAGGAATGACAATGTCTGAAAAACTGAGTGGCAAAGTATTGTCCTGTTATACGTTAAGGCAAAGATAAGTAACTCAATAACGGAGACCAGCGAGAGCAATAGGCGTACTCTATCCCCATACGCTGAGAGAATCCATGAAACCGAGCAAATACCGCTGGTTACCGCTTTAAGTAGGAAGGGTATAACGTATTTCAAGCAAACAATACAAGCCCCTATACAATAAAATCTACACCCTGGCCATTTATTGGTGATTTCTTAGTCAATACCGAGGGAGGTTTGATCTTAGGTCTGTTATGCGCCTTTGCAATGTGTTTTAATTTCTCTGCCCACGTTACCTCAAGAGGCAACGCATTCGTACCACGCTGAATTTAGCGTCTTGATATCACTTGGGTAGATAGTGGCACTCATTATAGGAAAGGGATCTATGAATAGCGTATTTGAAATTGTGAGCTTGGCTCGTCGTAAGAACAAACTAAAGCGTGAACTACTCGATAACGAGAAAAAGGTTCGCGATAACCGTAAACGTGTCGATTTACTTGAAAACTTAGTCGATTACATCAAACCGGATATGACTCAAGAAGAGATCATTGAGATTGTGAAAAACATGAAGTCTGACTACGAAGATCGCGTCGATGATCACATCATTAAAAGTGCTGAAATTTCTAAAGAGCGTCGTGATATTAGCCGCCGAATCCGTGAGTTAACGGAACAAGATAAGCTCATGACTCAAGGTGGCGCTAAAAAAAGTAATTGATTTTATATGAGCAAGCTGAATAAACATGAGATTTATTCGCCGCGATGCAAGTCCGCTATCAAGCGGACTTTCTTTTGTCATCAATTCAATAATCAACAAAATATGTAATAACAAAACTATTATTAGCATTAATCGTTTGCGTAATCGCTAACCCTCTCCGAAGCTATTTTTGAGGGTGTTATCACACATTCACCATTGCTATAGTTTGAGTTAGTTAAATTAATCCAGCCATTATCGGTAAAGCGTTGTTCATTTTTCATCGTGAAAATCAGCGTAGCGCGACTGACCCGGCTTGGGCCAACGGCAAGAGGATCACACAAATAATGGATATGAATATGGTTGATATTATGGGCTATGCAGCCTCTATCATGGTGGCTATTTCCCTAACGATGAAAGACATCGTAAAACTTCGCGTACTTAACTTTATTGGTTGTAGCTTATTTGTCGGCTATGGACTGATGATCGATGCTTGGCCAGTGGTCGCAACCAACGCCTTCATCGCTTGTGTTAATGTCTACTTTTTAGCTCGGATGCAACAAGCAAAAAAGAGTGACGGCGTACAGAACGCCGCTTAAACTCTGTAACCAATAAAAAACCACGCGTCGAAAAATAACAGACTCTGGACGCGTGGTTTATCTTCACTAGTTTTAGGCTAGTTTATCCATCAGCAATATCGATTTAATCCTCTTCGTGATGCTCAGCCGCCCATGATTGAGCGCACTTCACCGCACGTTTCCAACCTTTATAACGACGTTGACGTTTTTCTTCATCGTGATGTGGCATAAAGGAGCGATCAATTTCTGCTTTATTTTTCAGCTCATCCAAACTATCCCAGAAACCAACCGCGATACCGGCTAAATAAGCCGCACCCAACGCCGTCACCTCGGTCACTTTTGGACGATGAACTTCAGTATCCAACACATCAGATTGGAACTGCATTAAGAAGTTATTGGCGACAGCTCCGCCATCAACGCGCAGTGCCGCTAGCTTAATCCCTGAATCTGCTTGCATCGCATCCAAAACATCTCGGGTCTGATAAGCAATACTTTCTAATGTCGCACGAATGATATGGTTCGAATTCACACCACGCGTTAAACCGACAATAGTACCGCGAGCATAAGCATCCCAGTATGGCGCACCTAGCCCAGTAAAGGCAGGAACCACATAAACGCCATTAGCAGTATCGACTTTAGTGGCAAAGTATTCTGAATCGTGAGCGTCGGAAATTAATTTTAGTTCATCGCGTAACCACTGAATCGATGCGCCCCCCATGAATACTGCGCCTTCGAGCGCATAACTTGGTTCACCTTTCGGTCCACAGGCTAACGTCGTCAAAAGACCATTTTTTGAAGTCACTTTTTCTTTGCCAGTATTCATCAACAAAAAGCAGCCCGTACCATAGGTGTTTTTTGCTTGTCCCGCTTCGACACACATTTGGCCGTAAAGCGCCGCCTGTTGATCGCCGGCAATCCCCGCGATAGGGATACGGGTTCCGCCTTTACCACCGATGTTGGTTTGGCCGTACACTTCTGAAGAAGATTTCACTTCTGGCATCATGCTTAATGGAATATCAAACTCTTTAAGAATCTTCTCATCCCAGTGTAAGTTGTTGATATTAAACAGCATAGTCCGAGAAGCATTGGTGTAATCTGTGACGTGAACACGGCCTTGAGTCATCTTCCAGACTAACCATGTATCTACGGTACCAAACAGGAGTTTACCCGCTTGTGCGTCTTCACGAGCCCCTGGGACATTATCTAAAATCCATTTGACCTTGGTGCCTGAAAAGTAAGGGTCAAGCAATAAGCCGGTGTTCTCACGCACATACGCTTCCAACCCTTCACGCAATTTTAGTTGCTCACAAATTTCAGCGGTGCGGCGACATTGCCACACAATCGCATTGTAAACTGGTTTGCCCGTTTCTTTGTTCCAAACAATCGTCGTTTCACGCTGGTTAGTAATACCAATGGCAGCAATTTCATCACTACGGATGCCTGATTTACCAAGCACCTCGATCAATGTCGAGCTTTGGGTTGCGTAAATTTCCATTGGGTCATGCTCTACCCAGCCCGCTTGTGGATAAATCTGAGTAAATTCACGCTGAGAAACACTGACGATATTGGCATCATGGTCAAGCACGACTGCCCTTGAGCTGGTTGTACCTTGATCCAATGCAACCACATATTTTTGCTCAGTCATGGTCTATTCCTTATTCACGTTCTAATAAATGGGTTAATAAATTATGCACGTTAAACATGTGCTTGTTCGTTATCTTCGACTACATCGCATTGATTAGGTATGGTGCAACCCGTCCCTTCTGTTGGTAGATAAGCGGCAATAAATTTAGGGTAAGCCCAAGCACCAAAACAAGCTCCAGCAATCGGCGCAATAATCGGCACAATAAAGTATGGGATCTCTTTCGCACCCGTTAGGGCATAATCCCAACCAGCAAAATAAGCAAATAATTTAGGTCCAAAATCACGAGCTGGGTTCATTGCAAAGCCAGTTAGTGGGCCAAGCGAGCCACCAATCACCGCAATCAAAATACCAATTAATAGCGGGTTCATCGCGTTGCGATGCGCACCATTATTCTCATCACCGAGTGCGAGAATGACAAACATCAGCACGGCGGTGATCACAAATTCAACCGATATCGCTCCTAGAAAAGAAAGAGAAGGATGAGAATAGGTCGAGAAAATCCCTGCGGTGGCTAAACCAGCTTCACTGCTACGGACAAAATTGTGGGCGATTTCATAATCGACAAAAAGGTTGCTGTACAAGCCGTAAACGAGCGCCGCAGAGCAGAATGCACCGAGCAGTTGTGCGATAATGTAGGGCAACACTTTCGCTTTATCAAAACCATGAAACGCAGCTAAAGCGATGGTTACCGCTGGATTAATGTGTGCACCAGAAACACCTGCGGTACAATAAATAGCAATGGCGACCCCAAGTCCCCAGATAATACTAATTTCCCACTGACCAAATTGAGCTCCAGTCAGTACTAGCGCAGCGACACAGCCTACGCCAAAAAATATCAGCAATCCTGTGCCGATAAACTCTGCGATACACTCTCCTAAAAGAGTCTGTTGTTTTGTTCGAGCCATAAGTAAGTGTCCTTTTCCGTTTACACCGTTATTGCACACCGTCACAGGGTGATACGGGGCAAAATCTCGCACAAAAAGATCACTTCGAAAATGAAAAAACCTCACAAATGAGCGTTCGAACACAATTTTGTAATCAATAAGAGTAATTTTTGTTAATTAGAGCCATATTTTGATCTCAGAAAACCTCGCCATTATGGTTAGAAATCGTCGTTCTTAGCGACCATCGCTCACGTGGTGAGATGAATATCATAAGAACGATGAACAACATATTTACAACTAAATATCCGAAAAAAATTAATATAAACGTCGGCGATATATCAAAATAAAAGCTCAAAACTGATGAATAGTAGAGCAGAGAGCGACAGTTAACATCAAGAACAATGGCACTTTTTATTCGCTCGTATTCAAAAATTTGCGTTTACATTCGTTATATTGCTTTGCTTGCCTGCCGAAAACTCATGTGAACAATAAGTAAATAAAAATCATCTAATCCCATCTATTTTGTTTATCCATTTGCTATCTATAAGCAACATGACGATAACCACTCACCAAAAATCTTTCGTTCGAACTTTTGTGAGCAATCTATCGAACATATTCAACTTAAAATGGCACACTAATGGTAAGTTTATTGTAAATAGAATTAAGGCAGGGGTCATGAGCATGACAACGAAGCAAACCATCGAAACCGATGTGGTGATCATCGGTGGCGGAGCGACGGGAACCGGGATTATGCGTGATTGCGCTTTGCGTGGTATTCGATGCATTCTGGTTGAAAAAGACGATATCGCCTCAGGTACAACCGGAAGAAACCACGGCCTACTCCATTCTGGCGCTCGTTACGCCGTCACTGATCATGAATCTGCTAAAGAGTGTATCCAAGAGAACCTAATTTTAAAACAGATTGCTAAGCACTGTGTGGAAGCAACGGAAGGCCTGTTCATCACACTGCCCGAAGATGATATTACGTTTCAAGAAACCTTTATTAATGCTTGCCACTCGGCGGGCATTGCCACCAAACAACTCAGCGCTAAAGAGGCGCTGCGTCTTGAACCGAATGTTAACCCTGCTTTAATTGGCGCCGTACAAGTTCCCGATGGTACCTTAGACCCTTTTCGATTATGTGCCGCTAATGTACTTGATGCCAAAGAGCATGGTGCACAGATCCTTAACCGCACCATAGTTACTGGTCTTATTCGCCAAGGTGATACTGTACTCGGCGTTCACTGCCTGCAGCTCAGTACTCATCGTCAATTTAATATTGTTGCTAAGCAAGTGATCAATGCGGCTGGAATTTGGGGACAAAATATCTGTGAGTATGCTGATCTGAATATCAAGATGTTCCCAGCCAAAGGATCGCTACTCATTCTCGACTATCGCATCAATAACCTAGTGATTAATCGCTGTCGTAAACCTTCCGATGCCGATATTTTAGTCCCCGGTGATACCATTTCTTTGATTGGCACGACCTCCGAACACATTGACTACGACCAGATTGACAATCTACACGTCAGCGAGAAAGAAGTAGATATTTTGCTCTCTGAAGGAGCGAAATTGGCTCCGATCATGGCCAACACTCGGGTATTACGTGCCTACGCAGGGGTAAGACCGTTAGTGGCGGTCGATGATGATGGTAGTGGACGCAATATCAGCCGCGGGATTGTATTGTTAGACCACCAAGAACGCGATGGCCTGAAAGGGCTAACCACCATTACTGGCGGCAAATTGATGACCTATCGATTAATGGCCGAATGGGCCACCGATATGGTTGCCAAAAAATTGGGCAATACGGTGGCATGCTCTACCCATACCCGCCCTCTTCCTGGTTCAAATCAAGCCGAAAAGCCGGTCAAAAAAACCGCCAGCTTAGCAAAACCCGTCTATGAATCGGCGCTTTATCGTCACGGTGAGCGAGCTGAGCAGTTTTTATCGGCAGACAGTAAAAGCCAAGCCATCATCTGTGAATGCGAAATGGTCACCGCGGGTGAGATTGAATACGCGATTAAGCAGTTAGATGTTAATAATCTCGTCGATTTACGCCGCCGCACACGCCTTGGCATGGGGCCATGCCAAGGTGAATTATGCAGTTACCGAGCCGCTAGTTTATTTCAAGACTATGGCGGTGTCTCTGGTCAACAATCAAGCCAACTGTTGGTGGAATTTTTAGAAGAGCGCTGGAAAGGCATTAAACCGATTTTCTGGGGAGATGCACTGCGCGAGGCAGAATTTAGTTATTGGATCTATGAAGGATTATTGGGTGCCAGCGATCTTCCTCATCCTTCTATTCAATCGAGCCAGGAGGAAACGCTATGATGAAGTATGACGTGATCATTATCGGCGCTGGGATTGCAGGTTATAGTGCAGGGATCCGCTGCTTACAAGCAGGCTTAAAAACCGCACTGATCAGCCAAGGACAAAGCGCGCTGCATTTTTCATCAGGTTCGATTGATGTCTTAGGTAAACTACCCTGCGGTAGCGCCGTTGAGTTTCCTTTTCAAGCAATCCAACAGCTCGCTCAACAAGCTCCGGAACATCCTTACAGTAAGGTTGGAGCAGCGATCAGCCAGCAAGGATTACTGTGGTTTCAACATACTCTTCAGCAACATGGGATGCCATTAAGTCATCAAGCCGATCACAGTAATCATCAGCGGATCACCTCAATGGGAACGCTTAAAGCGACTTGGCTTTCGCAGCCTTATGTATATCAACATAAAAAACAGTGCGATTTTAAACGGCTTGTGTTGGTGTCCATCGAAGGTTACCGCGATTTTCAACCGCCGATGCTACAAGATAACTTACGTTATTTACCTGAATTTTCGACCATTGCCAGTACCATTGTTTCGATCTCGATTCCTGGTTTTGCTGAACTGCGCCATAATCCTCATGAACTGCGCTCAATTGATATTGCAAGGTTGCTTAAAAAACCTTCGGCATGGCAAGCGTTTTGTGATCAATTAACGCAAGTAGCCACCGGTGATGATTTGGTAATTCTCCCAGCGATCATGGGTAACGGTGACGGATTGCACCTACTCGATAAATTACACGCCACTACTGGATTGTCCTTGCATGAAGTTCCGACCATGCCACCTTCTTTGATGGGGATCCGGATTGAGGAGTCGCTCAGTCGTGCTTTCTTATCCCTTGGTGGTATACATTTAAAAGGCGATAAAGTCACCAAAGGCGAGTTTAATCACCATCGATTGAACGCGATATACACCAAAAACCTGACCGATATGGCGCTTTATGCTGATCATTTTCTCATGGCGACAGGAAGTTATTTTAGTCAGGGCTTAGCCGCTAATCATCAGGGGATCAGTGAGCCTATTTTCCAACTCGACGTTGAAAGTGCTCAAGAGCGGGCACAATGGCGTAATCATGACTTTTTTGCTAAGTGCTCTCACCCTTTTATGACATTTGGCGTCACAACGACCGCCTCATTAAACCCTAGCCGTCAAGGTGAGACTATCCATAACCTCTATTGCTGCGGCTCTATGCTCGCAGGTTATGATCCGGTGTTTGAAGGTTGTGGTGGTGGCGTCGCGATTGCAACTGCTTATCATGCTACGTCACAAATTATCGCTCAATGGCAAGCGCAAGCTTCAACTCAGGAGGCTCTGGTATGAATCATTCCTTTATTGCCAATGCACCGAAAAACACCTCATTTGATCAATGTATCAAATGTACCGTGTGTACCGTGTACTGCCCCGTTGCTAAAGCGAATCCACTGTACCCTGGGCCAAAACAATGCGGCCCAGATGGCGAGCGTTTGCGGATCAAAAGCGCGGAATACTACGATGACTTACTAAAACTGTGCACTAACTGTAAGCGCTGTGAAACCGCTTGCCCTTCTGGCGTGCGGATTGGCGACCTGATTGCCGTGGCACGAGGCAAGTATGGTAAAAAGCCATTCAATCCGAAGTTAATGCGTGATTATGTGCTCAGTCATACCGATTTATTTGGCTCCCTCGCTACGCCTTTTGCACCAGTCGTCAATTTTGCCACCTCGCTACCTCTGGTCAAAAAAATCATGCACAAAACCATCGGTGTGCATGATCACAAAGCCCTACCGAAATATTCTCATGGCACCTTTCGCCGTTGGTTCAAACAACAAAAACAGCAGCAAGCCAGCTATAACCGCCAAGTCAGTTACTTTCATGGTTGCTATGTCAATTACAATCATCCTCAGTTAGGGAAAGACTTTGTTCGGGTAATGAACGCGATGAACATCGGCGTCAGCTTGTTGGATAAAGAAAAATGCTGCGGCGTACCTTTGATTGCCAATGGCTTTCACGATAAAGCGCGCAGTAATGCTCTACTGAATGTCAAAAGCTTAGAAACGGCCGTCTTGGAGAGACAGACTAAGGTACTCTCAACCTCATCGACCTGCTCTTTTACTCTGCAACAAGAGTATCCGCATGTGTTAGGCGTTGATAATAGCCAAGTGGTGGCAAGCATTGAGTATGTCACGCGTTTTCTACTCAAAGAGTTTATGAGTGGCAATGCGCCGAAGATGAAGCCCGTTGACCTCAAAGTGGTTTATCACACTCCTTGTCATTTGGAGCGCAGTGGTAATGTTATTTTTACTATTGAACTTCTGAAAATGATCCCAGGTTTAGAGCTGGTGGTTTTAGACAGTGAGTGTTGTGGTTTAGCGGGCACTTATGGCTTTAAAGCGGAAAACTACGATGTGTCAATGAAGATCGGCTCACACCTATTTGAGTCGATCAACACCGCCAAGGCAGATTTCGCGGTGACCGACTGTGAAACCTGTAAATGGCAGATAGAAGAAAACACCACCGCCGAAAGCATTCACCCGATCACACTGCTGGCAATGGCGTTAGCCTAAAACACGATAGCCAGCGTATCCATTGACGCTGGCTATCAACGATGACGCTAATCCACGGACACCGAACAGATTTACCGTTGCTGCTCAGCGGCTATTGAGATAGTGGCCGCTGCTGACAATGTTCAATCGCTTTTTCTAGCAATTGCAGTGCGCTTTGCTCACAGGATGGTAATTGTGCATCACTACTGCCCAGAGGCGTTACCCGTGAGCCCCATTTAATATGGCCAGCGCCCCAAGTTAATCCTGCACCAAACGCGGCGAGTAACACGTTATTATTGGGTTGAATCTTACCTTGTTCCAATGCTTCACACAGGGCAATCGGCACCGTTGCCGCCGACGTATTGCCGTATTTCTGAATATTAATAAACGCTTTATCTTGGCTAATACCCGATAAATCACATAACGTTTGAATGATACGGATATTGGCTTGGTGTGGGATGACCACATCCACGTCTTGCTGAGCTAAACCACTGGTGGTTAACACTTGCGCCGCCGCCGCGCCCATGCCTTTAACGGCTCTTTTAAAGATTTCTTTACCAACGAAATCAAATACCCAATAACCATTGTCGGCAGCAAAGCGATCCATTGAGCTACCAAACTTCGGCACCGCCAAAATATCACGCCCTTGAGCATCACAACCAATTTTGGCTTCTTGTAACCCAACCGGTTGCTCTGTACGACTCAACACTACCGCACCGGCACCATCACCAAATAAAACGGCGGTATCGCGTTTGGTCCAGTCAATATAAAAAGACAGTCTTTCTGCGCCAATCACTAAAGCATGTTGATAACGGCCAGCCTGCATCAAGCGAGTGGCGGTTTCTAAACTGTAGATAAACCCGGTACAAGCGGCATTAAGATCAAAAGCGGCTGCGCTATCTATTGCTAAGTTCTGCTGGATTTTTGAAGCGATATTAGGAATGAGAGAATCGGGCGAACAAGTGGCAACAATAATCAAGTCAATCTCTTGAGCGTCAATCCCGGCACAAGCAATCGCGTGTTGAGCCGCTACGGTAGCTAACTCTGAGGTATTCACGTGGCTAATGCGGCGAGATTCAATCCCAGTGCGAGTGCGGATCCACTCATCATTAGTCTCTAAAAAGGTGCTTAAATCATCATTTGAGAGCGTGGCCGGTGGCAAACATTTACCCCAACCGGTAATTTCAGCATAATATTGAGTCATTATAATCCTGCTTTTCGTTGTTATGCTCTTGCTACTGGTAAGATTGATCAAATAGCAAGGAGATAGGCATTCATTTATTATTGGCGATGTTAAGCGCATTCACCTAACAAAACGACTAGTATACGCTGATTTGCCTAATCACGTTAAGCGCTGATCGGCAAAGCAACAAAACTAAAAGAGGAAACCATGTCAACGTTCACCACTCGCTGCCCAGCTTGCCATGGGCTTAATCGTATCCCAACAGCCCGAGTTTCTGAAAGCCCGCGCTGTGGAAAATGCCAAGCCGCACTGCTTGATGGGGCTCCGATTGAAGGTACAGCGGATAATCTAGAAGCGCTATTAGCCAGTGAACAACCGGTCGTCATCGACTTTTGGACTCCTTGGTGTAATCCTTGTGTCGGTTTTGCCCCCATTTTTCATGACGTAGCCGTCGAACGTCAAGGGCAAGTGAGATTTATAAAAATCGACACTGAAGCTCAACAGGCGTTGGCAGGAAAATATCAGATTCGTAGCATTCCCACCCTGATGGTCTTTAAACAAGGCAAAAGAGTCGATGTTCTCAATGGTGCGTTACCAAAAAGTCAGTTTGAACAATGGCTAAACCAAGCATTAACCAAATAAATTATCCCGTAAAATAACATTTAAAGTTGGCATTTCACCGCCGATTATGCCAACTTTACTACGCTTAATCATAGCTTATGACTTGATAAATTTATTTTATCGTCATGAGCATTATTTTTCGTTTTACCTTTCTATTTTTAAGTCCCATATTCGCCGCGAAACCCAGTCCTATTCTTAATTCGAGGCGATAACTATGGACATGATTACTTCTCCCGTTCATCGTATTTCAGTACCGGTTATTGCGCTCACACTGTATGCCGTCGCTTCAGGATATTTGATGAGTGTCATCCCACTCATGCTGCCACATTATGGGTTGGAACTCTCTTTAGCCAGTTGGCTAGCCAGTGTGTTTTATGCCGGTTTATTGCTCGGCGCGCTGTTTATGGAGCAGTTAGTCAATCGCTTCGGGCATCGCAATACTTTTATTGGCTGTCTATTAGTGCTATTAACGTCTATCGTGATTTTGCCCGTTTTTGCCAATAGTCTAACTTGGCTTGGTGCACGTTTTATCGCTGGTATTGCCGTTGCGGGGGTATTCGTTGTAGTTGAGTCGTGGTTACTGCATGGTAATGAAAGTGGCCGCGCAAAACGATTAGGTATTTACATGGTATCGCTCTATGGCGGTACAGCGATGGGACAATTAGGGATTGGATACTTAGGCGTTAATGGCTTAATCCCATTTATTGCGATTGGCTCCTTATTATGCTTCGCAACGGTGATTTTAATCTTTGGTCAATCTGATCAACCGTCTACCGAAGCAGGACAAAGTCTGTCTTGGAAACAAATGACCAAATTAAGTCATGCTGCCATCATTGGCTGTTTAGTTTCAGGGCTGATATTGGGCGCTATTTATGGACTGATGCCAATAGAGTTGACACAACGTGGCATTAGTCACTCAGAAATCGGCAGCTTAATGGCATTAATTATTCTGGGCGCGATGGTCGTACAACCGATTGTTCCTTGGCTATCTAAGCATCTTGGCAGAACCTTATTAATGGCTTTCTTTTGTTTATTAGGCGCTTCTGCGGCGGTATTACCATTATTAGACAGTAGCGTTACGCTTCTCGCGATCAGTTTGTTTGTGCTCGGTATGGCAACGTTTGCTCTCTACCCGATTGCGATTAATTTAGGCTGCGATAAATTAGATGCCCATTACATTGTCTCAGCCACTCAAGTGATGCTGTTTAGCTACAGTATCGGCTCTGTATTAGGGCCCGTTATCGCTGATTGGTTTATCTACACCAATCAAAGCTTACTTGGTTATCTTTTTGTGACGTTATTGATCACTTGTTTGTACATGCTGCTGGCCAGCGTGAAAACCAAACGTCAATGGGTAGCTGGAGAATAAACAACACGCAATAAACTTGATTGAGTTCGCCCTTAAAAACCAGTATGCTGCGCGGCTTTAGGGCCACTTGGCCCTAAATTGATCGTCATCGAGCACAGAAGCATGAACCGTAAAAAGAAAATTAATCAAACACTACAAAAGCATCTTAAAAAGAAAAACGCCAAGCTACATGGCACCAATAAACCTCGTTATATTTCTAAAGCGGAGCGCGCCAAATTAGAAGCAGAACAAGCCGCTTTAGAAACCGTAACTACCGATGCTGAACAGCAGGCGGATAACGGATTACAGCAATAAAGCTTGCTCTATCGGAACAAATTGACTGGCGACATCAATTAAACTTTGTGCCGTCAGTCTTGGTACACCATAAACCTCAACCTTAACCTGAAAGCGCTGCTGAATACGTTCTACTAAAGGTTCAAAATCGCCATCACCAGACACTAAAACGACCGTATCGACTTGCTGAGCTAGCTCATAGGCATCAAGCGCAATTCCCACATCCCAATCTCCTTTCGCACTGCCATCACTACGTTGAATAAAAGGCTTTAGCATCACTTCAAAACCTACACCGCGTAAAATATGATGAAATTGCCGTTGTTGAGGCTCTTTACTGGAAATCGCATAAGCGTTCGCTTTAAATACGTGACGGCCTTGAGTCACTTGTTGCCAGAACTGGTTATAATTAAAGTGACGCCCGTATCGCTCTCGACAGGTGTAATAAACGTTTTGTACATCAACCAAAATGGCAATTTTTTCCATCTCATCCTGCTTATTTTATCAAATTCAACATAGCCCCAATGACTTGGCGTTTTCGGAAATACGAGAGCGGACTATCAACAATCGCACTTCGTCCACCGATGATGCAAACTTTACCACAGCGAACAATGTTCACTCACATAAAATAAGCAACTATTTTAGTATTTTAAACAGCATAAAAATTTATAAATTTGACTTTAAAACAAAATTGTCGCTATTATCTGCATCGAAAAATGATTTGTACTCTAATCATTTATTTACCTTTTGACGTATTCATCACTTGTCTACACGTAGACGAGTGACGAATGCGAAGCACTTGTTGAGTCATCGTATGCAAAACGCTTTTAACAAATACAGCATTGAAACGACCGATTACCATGTCGGTAGAGACAATGTACAAAAATGGGGATTTGATGTTCATAATCCTGTCTTCGGTATTAGTGCCGGATTCATTCTACTGTTTCTTATCTCCATCATCTGGGTCGGTCCGGAGATAGCCAAATCTGCACTCGACACACTTAAAAATGGCATTATTCAACATTTTGATGCCTATTTCATGTGGATAACCAATTTCTTCCTGCTCTTTGCTATGGGATTAATGATCTCCCCTTTAGGTAAAATTCGCCTTGGTGGACGAGACGCAACCCCTGATCATTCCAGAATATCGTGGCTATCGATGCTTTTTGCTGCAGGCATGGGCATCGGTTTATTATTTTGGAGTGTCGCTGAGCCAACCGCTTATTATACCAATTGGTGGGGAACGCCCTTTAATGTCGAGGCTTATACACCAGAAGCAAAATCTCTTGCGATGGGTGCAACGCTATTTCACTGGGGGATTCACGGATGGGCGATTTATGCGATTGTCGCCTTAGCATTAGGTTTTTTCTCTTTTAATAAAGGCCTCCCACTCTCCATTCGTTCCGTGTTTTATCCTATTTTTGGTGACCGTGCATGGGGCTGGCTCGGTCATATTATTGATATTATGGCCGTATTAGCCACTTTATTTGGTTTAGCGACTTCATTAGGCTTAGGCGCTCAGCAAGCCACAAGTGGTATTAACTACGTGTTTGGTACCCAAGGTGGGATCGGGATGCAATTTGCCGTGATTGTCTTTGTGACCTTGATTGCCATCATCTCGGTGGTACGTGGTATCAACGGCGGCGTTAAAGTATTGAGTAATATCAATATGGCTTTTGCTCTCGCTTTATTGATTTTTATTATCAGTGTTAGCTTTAATACCACGCTACAATCGATTCCTGCGACCTTCATGGCTTACGTAAAAAACATTCTTCCCCTAAGTAATCCCCATGGTCGTGATGATGAAATCTGGATGCATGGTTGGACGGTCTTCTACTGGGCTTGGTGGATATCATGGTCACCTTTTGTCGGCATGTTTATTGCGCGGGTATCACGAGGCAGGACGGTGCGTGAATTTATTCTTGCGGTGGTATTTATTCCAACCTTACTGATCATCGTTTGGATGTCAGTGTTTGGTGGGATCGCTTTAGAGCAGGTCTCTAACCAAATCGGAGAGCTAGGCACACATGGATTAACCGATATTTCGTTAACATTATTCCATGTCTACGAGCAATTACCGCTCGGTAACGCCTTATCGCTGATCTCGATCGTACTGATCCTGATCTTTTTCATTACTTCAGCCGATTCTGGTTCTCTGGTCATCGATAGTATTACCGCAGGAGGAAAAGTAGATGCTCCGGTATTACAACGTATATTCTGGGCAACGGTTGGTGGTTCAATTGCTGCCGTACTACTTTGGGTTGGGGGTTCAGAGGCGCTACAAGCGCTGCAATCCGGCGTCGTCGCCACAGCTCTGCCTTTTAGCTTTGTATTGCTACTGATGTGTGTAAGCTTAATCAAAGGATTAAGAACCGAGCAAGCACTTTACTCTTAATCCATCTGATCAAAATAAAAAAGCCAGCCACGATTAATGGGCTGGCTTTTTTCTAATTGGAATATCCGCACTCAATATCATTAAGTTAAATAGAGAGATCAATATCGCGGCGATATAAATGAAAAATTAGAAACAACGGAGACAAAAAAACCAGCATCTAGGCTGGTTACTTAAAAATATGGAGGCGCGTCCCGGAGTCGAACCGAGGTTCACGGATTTGCAATCCGCTGCATGGCCACTCTGCCAACGCGCCTTTGTATCAGTTTCTATTTTGGCTGATGGTGCCCCGGGCCGGACTTGAACCGGCACGACTCGAAAGTCGAGGGATTTTAAATCCCTTGTGTCTACCAATTTCACCACCAGGGCAACGCAAATTGCGGTATGGCAACACCATCTGCTCTTTCGGGCTTTGCCCTGAGAACGAGGCGTACTTTACCGTATTCCTCAGCAAGGTCAATAAAAAAATGTGATTTATCAATCAAGTGATCAATAAATGAACCAGGCAGTATAATAGACAACCGAACCGAACAAAGTTCAAACACCGAGTAGGCTTTATTCTCTAGATTGATGCTTTAAAATAAAAGTAAGATTTCTGCATTACTTGATGATGATGGGGCCAACCACATCATCTCACCCCTCAGCATTGCAGCCTCAATGTATTAGCCCATCAGAATTTTTTTAATTTTTAGACTACCGGACCTTATCCTTTACAACCATTAAGCATAATGAACATATTCAATAATCACTTGATTACCTTCTATTGACACATGCTGAATATCACCATCAATGATCACACGACTGGTTAAACTGATCGCTTGCTGATTATAAGCAGCCGCCGTTTTTAAACTTGGTATCACCATATGGGGTTCAATATGCAAATGTCGACAAAACTGGCTAATAAAAGTCATCGACAAAGGACTATCACCGCGCAGAAGTTGAGAAAACTCTACTTGGGTTAAGTTGAGTCGTTTCGCCATCTGCATCTGAGTTAAATGCATTTTGGCTTTTTGTGACATCCATACGTTGTATAAGGCTTGGCGGTCTTCAGCGCTAAACTCCATTATTTATCCTTTAACGAGTGCAACAGGTAATCATTGCACAGGATGACAAAAAGGCTCCGTGATGATGTCAGTGGGAAGTTAAGGTCTGTTTAAATTTATTTAACTTAATTTTTAATATCACTCGACCGCTGGCGATAGCTAGCTCATTAAATACATTGATCAAGCGATAAATAGGATGAGCGAGCACTAGGGTCTGTTTATCTTTCGCGGTTAAATTTTGTTCGAGATAAAAGTGTTTTAATCGCGGCGAGATGTTTGTAGCCTAGTTATTCTAGGCAAAATACCTCTCAACAAAGAGTAAAACACTTTTAGCCGAACCCTTCGGGCAGCGTTTGTGGCTCCTTTCTACGGCGTTATCGGCTTCTCAGGTAGAGTAACTACATATCAAAGCCTCTGCCTTGTATAAAGAAGCCACAAACTGCTGCAAAAATCAGCTCGAAAGATAAACAGACCCTAGAGAGATATCGATAACCTCCTTTGCATCACCATACATAGAAAAGAGACACAGCAGAGAAAAAATTTCTCTGCTGTGTCATTTATGATAAAGGGATTTTAAAACCAGCTTGCGAATAAACGTTTGATTCTATCTAAGGTTCGTTTAAACCAACCGCCTTGCTCAACGCTTTCTAAAGCCACCAAGGAAGCTTCACCGACCTTGCGATCATCGACTTGATAAATCACTTTACCAACAATATCACCTTTTTGGATCGGGGCTTGTAAATCCTTATTCATTTCGATCAAGCCACTGAGCTTAGGTAACTCACCTTTAACCACAGTTAAATAGGTTGTCTCAGCGACCCCAACAGGTAACTGATCTTTTTTGCCCATCCACACTCTCGCCTGCTCAATCGGCTCTCCAGCTTGATGAGGCGCTATGGTTTCAAAGAAACGGAAGCCATAGCTTAGCAACTGCTTACTATCGGCTTCTCGGCCTTTAGCGCTATTGGAACCCATAACGACAGAGATCAAACGCATGTTACCATTGGTCGCCGAGGTGGTTAGACTAAAACCAGCCCCGCTAGTAAACCCTGTCTTCATACCATCGACATTCATGCTCCGATCACGTAATAAACCGTTACGGTTGTATTGAGTGATGCCGTTATAAGTAAACGACGTTTCACTATAGAGCGGGTAAATTTCTGGTAGATCACGAATAATCGCTTGCGCCAGCTTAGCGATATCATAAGGCGTACTGTATAGACCTGAACTGTCTAATCCATGCGGATTGGTAAACGCCGTATTCGTTAGCCCAAGCGTTGCAGCCCAAGAATTCATTAAATCAACAAACGCATTTTCAGAACCAGCCACATGTTCTGCGATAGCCACACTCGCATCATTACCAGATTGAACAATCAAGCCGCGATACAAATCCATCATATTGACTTTCGTGCCTACCTCAATAAACATTTTTGAGGAATCGGGAAAGTTTCTCGCCCATGCTCTTTGGCTAATTACCACTTGATCATCAGGGCTAATGTTACCCCGCTTCATTTCTTGTCCGGCAACGTATGACGTCATCAGTTTCGTTAAACTCGCTGGATTCAATTTATTATGAGCATTGTGTTCAACTAAAACCGTACCCGTATGGTAATCCATCAAGACATAACCTTTCGCAGAAAGCTGCGGAGGATTGGGTACCACAATCGGTGTTGCATTACTTACCAGGGGAATAAAAGACAAGCACGTCGCAGAAACGACAATAGACTTGATATTTTTCATAACTCGCATCCCAAAATCAAAGAGAAAAATAGTATAACTAACTGACTAGATTACCCTGTTTTTCTTTACTCACTCTTACAGTAGTGTAAATGAACGTAACAAGCCTTCCCATACTTAACCACTGGAAAAGCGAAAAGTGCCAACAATTCGCCTTTATCACTGAGAATGTGTGCGTTAGTTAACAAAAAACCGAGCCTGATGACTCGGTTTGAAAGTAGATGCAGCCAAAAAATTTAGGCTTTATTTTGATTGGCTGACCAAACGTACAGCAATTCTAGTGCGATGGTGGCACCAGCTAGCGCGGTCATTTCACTTTGATCGTAGGCAGGAGCGACTTCAACCACATCCATCCCGACTAAGTTGATACCTTTCAACGCGCGAATAATTTTCAAAATTTTATCGGTATTAAGTCCACCGCACACCGGTGTACCAGTACCTGGAGCAAACGCTGGATCGAGGCAATCGATATCAAAGGTTAAATATACCGGTTTGTCTGCAATGATAGTGCGAATTTGCTGCACAATCTCTTCCACCGACATATCGTTGGCTTGCATCGCGTTGATAACATTAAAGCCATGCCCTTCTTGCTTATACTCAGTACGAATACCAATTTGCACCGAATGTTTAGGGGAAATCAATCCCTCTTTCGGCGCATGATAAAACATCGTCCCATGATCATAAGCACTGCCATTAGCATAAGTATCCGTGTGTGCATCAAAATGAATCAGCGCCATTTCACCGAACTGCTTAGCATGAGCACGCAAAATCGGTAAGGTCACAAAGTGATCGCCCCCGAGAGCCAACAAGGTTTTACCATTTTTGATGATTTCACCCGCCGCCGCTTCAAGACGATAGGTAAAATCTTCCGCATCGCCGCAATCGAACACTAAATCACCAGCGTCAATCACTTTCGTCTGGGCAAATAAGTTGAAATCCCATGGGAATTTTTTTCCTTCCCAAGCAAGATTCACTGAAGCACGACGAATCGCATCTGGCCCCATACGAGCGCCAGAACGACCTGAAGTCGCCATATCTAACGGCACACCCAGTACGACCACATCGGCATCGCTATCAATCGGGTTTCTCACATACGGACGACGGACAAAGGTCATCGCATTGGAGTAGAGTGAATAATCAGTTTTCGTAAACAAATCATTCATTTAAAAATCCTCTAAATAAGTATAACCACTCAAGCCTTGCTCTAGCTCTGCTAAAACAATCTCTTGCTCTGCGGCCGCCACACGTTGGCTGACCAATTGACGGTAATTAGCACGAATCGCATCAACATCAATATGCACATAGCGCATCATGTCTTCTACGGTATCGCCTTCATTGATCGAGGTAATTTCTGCGTCTCCGCTGTCAGTAATATTGACCACCACACTGTGGGTATCACCAAACAGATTGTGCATATCACCCAAAATCTCCTGATAAGCACCCACTAAGAAAAAGCCCATTAAATACGGTTTATCCTTTGACCAAGCCGGCACCGGAAGAGTCGTTTCAATCCCTTGCCCCTCAACGTACTGCTCAATCGCACCGTCTGAATCACAGGTGATGTCTAGCATGACGGCACGGCGATCTTCAACATTTTGTAAATCGGACAAAGGAAGCACAGGGAACACTTGATCAATACCCCATGCATCCGGTAATGATTGAAATAAAGAGAAGTTAACAAAGAATTTGTCCGCTAATCTTTCTTGCAGCTCATCAAGAATGGGGCGATGGAAACGATTCTTAGTGCTCATTTTCAAACGTAATTCATAGTAAATACGCAGTGAAAGCTGCTCAATCCATGCACGGTGTTGTAAGTTGATCACGCCCGAAGCAAACAGAGTATGCGCTTCTGATAAATCACTTTGCGTATCATTATAAATTTCAATTAATGCACGTGCATCGGTACCTTCTCGTAAGGTTTCCCAACTGCGCCACATATTTTGCATCAGCACCGGCGCATCCGTTTCTGGCTCGCTGATCTGCTCAGGCATATACGCTTCTATACCAATAACATTGGTAATCAACACCGCGTGGTGAGCGGTGATTGAGCGACCGGATTCAGAAATAATAATCGGTTTCGGTTGCTCATACAGATTACACATATCAGCAACAACATTGACAATGTTGCGTGCGTATTCTTGTAAACCATAGTTCATCGAGTTCGATGATTGGCTTCGCGTACCGTCATAATCAATCGCTAAACCGCCGCCGACATCAAAATAATCGATCTGCGCACCAAGCTCTCTGAGCTCACAATAAAAACGAGCAGCTTCATTGACCCCATTACGTACGTCACGAATGTTGGCCATTTGTGAACCTAAATGGAAGTGCACCAGTTGCAAAGCTTCAAGTTGATTTTCAGCTCGCAGACGCTCGACCACTGTTAACACTTGTGAAGCCGCTAAACCAAATTTGGATTTTTCACCGCCACTGGATTGCCATTTACCCGCCCCTTGCGACGCTAAACGAATACGGAGCCCTAGACGAGGTTTCACGCCAAGACTTTTGGCTTCTTTTAGGATCAGGTCAAGTTCTGACAGCTTCTCCAAGACGATGAAAACTTTGTGACCTAGTTTTTCACCGATTAACGCTAAACGAATGTATTCGCGATCTTTATAACCATTACAAACGATCACTGAACTGGCTTGTTGCGCCATCGCTAGCACGGCGAGCAACTCGGGTTTACTGCCTGCTTCAAGGCCCAATTGCTTAGTTTCGAGTTCAGCTTGACTGGCTAATATTTCGTCCACTACTTCTTTTTGTTGGTTCACTTTAATCGGATAGACCAACAAATATTTATTAGGGTAATCACACTCTTCAATCGCTTGATTAAAAGCGTCACAAATATTGTGCACACGTTGGTGCAGAATCTGTGGGAAACGAACCAATACCGGAAGATTAAGATTACGAGCTTCAAGTTGTTTGACTATCGAGCTCAATGCGGTCGGATGAGCATTATCCTTTCTTGGTGACACGGTCACTTCACCATGGTCATCAATGCCATAAAAACCTTGGCTCCAATAATGAACATTGTAGTCCGCACGAACACGATCTAATTTGGATGATTTTTCCACTTGATATCTCACAAAAACAGAGAGAATGTAGTGACAGCCACATCATGCCATCACACCTGACACCCTAAATGTCACGCGCTTTATCGGTGAAAAGAGAGGGTGTGTCTAATGATAATAATTTGTCGTTAAGACAAGCTTTAGTTATGGCTAGCACCAATGAGCAAAAATCATAAAAACCTCCGTATTCCATCGCTCCATAGACAGTCAATGAACGCCTTTCATCGATTAGAGAAGCCTGAGCCATTTGGTTGTTAAATCGCCAAAATTATCCAAATCGCTATCGCGGCTTTAAGTACCAAAGGACAATCTTAATTGTGGTTGATTAACGCATTGAAGTTTTTGTTACTGTACAGCGATTCAAAATCGGGCTCTTCAAGAATTAAATCGCGCATTGAAGGGCTTATCTCTATCGCCCGTTGAATATCTTCCAACGCTTGTTCATCTGCGCCTAAACGAGCATAAGCACACGCGCGCTGATACAACGCAGGCCCGTTATCGTCATCGAGTTCTAACACTCGGTTACATAAACTCATCGCCCAGTGATATTCTTGCATTTCCATAACGGCATCAGCTTTATAGGTTAACGCTTCGAGATCGCCAGGACGAATTTTGAGGATTTCGTCATACACTTCAATTCGCTGTTCTGCCGTCTGCACACTTTGCGATCTCAGCCATAAATTATGGATCTCATTAATCACTTCAATTTCACGGTTATTGTCAGTGATAATCCGGCTTTTTCGCTTTAAATCTTGCTCTAAAGCGACAAACTTACGTTCATATTCTTGAGCGATTTTATTAATGCTTTTATCGGCCATCTCCCGAGTATTATGTTTTACTTCACGCAGCGATTGCCAACCAATTAAAGCCACTAAAGAAGCCACACCAGCAATGACATAGAAAAAGTAAGTCACGGTAACATTAGAATAACTCAGTGACCGATCGGCGACGGACAATTCACGGTCGGTAATTTGAATGGTTAAGCGACGTTCTAAATCTTGTTGATCCTGACGTAATGCTCTCAATTCATCGAGGATGTAACGTTCGACTAATGGCCTATCCAAAAGTGGCGATTCTGAATATGGCGGCTCACGATCTTCCTGTGCCCAAGCGACTGACCCTATCAGCATCACCATGGCAAAGATTATTCGGTAAATGTGTCGCACGTACTACGCTCCTTACTGTTTTACTGCCACGTTTCGTTTAGCGATTGATTTAGCTTGCAGTGGTGTCGATATTAACGGCATGATTTCGACTTATCACATGATCATCAGAATCATGGAAATACACACCCTGTTCATCCACCACTCACCTTATATGACTTGGAGATGCCAATGGAAAATATTTCAATTCAAAGCATCAGCAACCAAAAAACGGGCCTATTTTTTATAATTAAGCGTTAATATTAACAAATTTAAGTCAAAAAATCATCAAAACGCTTAACAAGCAGCATAAAAATTGTTTCGAACTCTATCCATACTTTCTCTATCCTACCTCCACGAAAAGAATTCGATTGAAATTCCGTGTATTTCAGTTATTTTCACTGCCATTTAATGGATTCATCTCACATCACTTACCATTGCAGGTAAGCGACAGATAAGAGTCGAGCATGACTCTCATCATCCCTATAAAGATAGATAAACCATACGATTGGAGAGCAACGAACCTAGCCAGCATCGCTGCGTTTCAAGTAGGAAGAGGATAACTGTATTATGCAAGTGCTTTCTTTATTACAAGATAACTACCAATGGGCACTCTCTGTGCTCATCTTACTGCTCTATCCTAAACTGGTTTTTTTGAGTTTGCGGGTATTGGATAAAACCGTTGGGCAACGGGAAGATAGTGACCGATTACAGCGGGTTAAATGGCTCCTCAAAACCTCGCTTTTTGTGATGATTCTCTTAGGGGTCATGATGATCTGGGGGATCGAATTACGTGGGCTATTGGTGATCGGCTCTTCGTTGTTTGCTTTGATCGGGGTGGCTTTATTCGCAAGCTGGTCTTTACTCAGTAATATTACCTCCTTCTTAGTGCTGTTTATCCAAAATCACTGCCGAATCGGATCTTGGGTAAAAATCATCGATGGGGGTAACTTTATCGAAGGACGATTGGTAGATATGACGCTATTTAATGTCGTACTCGAAACCTTAGACGGTAATCGAGTTCTCTACCCGAATAATTTATTTATTGTTCGTCCAGTTGTGGTTCTCGCCAAAGCTCCCGAAAAAAGTGCCAGAAAAACACAAAAAAAACAATTACCAAAGCTAGCACATCGAAGTATTGATTGATGTTCACCGCTACCCTGATCAAAGGCTGAATAATCAGCCTTTGATGTCCAAACCGTGTATCTCCGAACGACTACGCGTTCGCGATTTGACGATGCCCCTCTTCAAGATGAACAAAATCAACCAGATCATCCCCTGACACTTGATACGCTTGTCCAAAACCTTTCACAAACAATCCATGCTCTGGCTTTAAGCAAAATAGTGAGAAGTCTTCAAGTTGACTGAGGTTATCAATAATGTCACCAAATCGCTGTTGCATTTGTTCAATCACCTGTTGCCATAGCGGCGAGTGACGTTCAATCATGCTCGCTTGGGCATCAAACGTTAACCGCTTGCGGGCAAACAGCTGCTTAGCCGTCGATTCATCTTCAATCATCATGATCGATACTTGAGGGTTGACCGCTAAATTACGCGCATGACGCGCAATATGAGAAATCAGAATAAAGTAGCCTGCTTGATTTTGTACAAAGGGAGCATAACTTACATTTGGTTTACCTTGTGCATCAACCGTCGCGAGCTGTAATGTCGTGCGCTGTTGACGAAACTCTTTAATTTCTGGCTCTAAACGGCCTTGTAGTCTTTCTTGTTTAACTTGCTGTTCCATTGACGTTCTCCTTACCAGGCAATTATTTAAATTGTTGTTGCATCGTTTGAAAACGATCGACCTGCTGAGCGATAAGCTCTCGCTTGTCATCGCGGCCTAAATAAATCTTAAAAATAGAATCCCCCTGCTGAGTGAAAAAACCAAAATAGTGGCTCTCTCGCCCCATAAAAGGTTTACTGACCAAAGCAACGTGATCAATCAACTCTAATTTTAAGTGGCCATGAAGTTGGCCTGGTTGCCCCAACAAGTTGTAGTAACCACGCGCCATTTTACCCTTCGGTAACGGGGCTTTGATTTCAAAAATAGAGCCAAATGACTGCACGATAGTGGTCACGTTTGTCCCCCAATCAGCAATCTCCGTTAATACCATCTGCGCATGATCACCCGAGAGCAGGGTAACCATTTCGTTAGGAAAAGCAGACACGACAGCAAATTCACTCACGCTTAAACGTTCAGCAATCTGTGCTGGGAGTAATGCGGGCTCATCATTTAATAACTGCGCCACTTGGTGTGATAATTGTTCCATTTTGTTATCCAATACAATTACGTGAGTACCTCAACGCGGCTAAGAATAATTAGACACAAACGATAATGCAATTGATAATTGATATTGTTTGTATTATGAGTAATAATTTGCGCTCTTGAAACCAGAAATAGCCAATACCGCGGCAGCTTCATGTAGGCTGGGTATAACGTGGCCCATTTAGTTAATGAGCAGCATTATGAAATTGTCCATACCTTTTATTCGGCGACTTGCCAGTGTTTTATTCCTCTTGTGCGCTCATCATTTATCGGCAGCGGAGCGTGTGATCAGTGCAGGGAGCAGTGTTACTGAACTTATCTTTGCGTTAGGTGGACAAGATCAGCTCATTGCGGTTGATGTAACCAGCAATGAACCGCGCACGCGTGAATTACCTCAAGTGGGTTATCATCGACAGCTCTCGGCAGAAGGCTTGTTAGCGTTGAATCCAACCCAATTAATTGGCTCAGAGGAAATGGGACCAGAAAGTACCCTACGCCAGCTACGCTCTGCAGGTGTCAAAGTCAATATCATCAACAGTGATCCTCATCCGCAAGGTTTGCTTGAACGTATCGATCAAATCGCCCAGTTAATTGACCGCCAATCGGTAGCGAAAACATTAAAACATCAAGTGAATGGGACATTAGAGCAACTTAAAGAGGGACAGCCTGATCAATCGCCACTCAAGGTGCTATTTTTACTGCTCCATGAAGGGCGAGCAGCCAACGTCGCGGGCTCAAATACCATTCCTGATACGCTGATCACTTTAGCTGGCGCTCGTAATCCTGCTGCCGAGATGATTTCAGCCTATAAACCCTTATCGATGGAAGCGCTGATCACCATGCAGCCAGACGTTATTTTGGTCAGTGGCCGTAGCTATGATCAGCTCGGCGGAGCAGAGGCGATTCTAGAAGCACTGCCGATGTTAAAAGCGACACCTGCGGGTATCCATCAACGCATCATTACCATTGATGGTCATGCACTCGTCGGCGGCGTCGGCCTAAAAACCATTCAAGAAGCACTGCGTTTGCAAGCGCTGCTCTATCCAAAGGGATAATAGCCGTGTTACGTCATGTGCCTATTCATCTATTACTTATTGCCTTAGCGCTAAGTTTGGGAATATTAAGTTTAGCTTCCATTACCGTTGGACCTATGTCGATCAGTTTTCGAGATAGCCTATATAGCTTACTATTTCGCTCTGATGATATTGCGACTCATATTAATCTGGTTATTCACCAAATTCGTCTCCCACGCACTCTCCTGTGTTTATTGGTTGGCGCAATATTAGCGCTCTGCGGGGTTGTTATGCAGGGCTTGTTTCGTAACCCTCTCGCTGAACCAGGGATCATTGGGGTATCTGCAGGTGCATCATTAGGCGCAGCGCTCGCCATTGTATTACTCGCCTCTTTTGAATTGAATGCCACATGGATGAACATGTTCACGCTCCCCTTGTGTGCTTTTATCGGCGGAGTATTAACAACGTTACTGGTTTATCGACTAGGCACCAGTCAATTAGGAACTTCAGTGACCATCATGCTATTGGCTGGCGTAGCGATCAGTGCGCTTTCTGGGGCAGGGATTGGCTATTTAAATTTTCTGGCTGACGATCAAATGCTGCGTGATCTAACCCTATGGTCGATGGGTTCATTTGCTGGTGCTAATTGGCCACAAATCTATTTGTGTCTATTCGCACTGGGAATATTAGCTTATTGCTTTCATCGTCGAGCGATGGCACTGAATGCGCTTTTGCTGGGTGAATCGGAAGCTCGCCACCTAGGTATTGGCACTCAGCAACTCAAGCGAGCGCTGATCATACTTTGCGCCGCAGGCGTTGGTATCACGGTCAGCGTGGCTGGGATGATTGGTTTTGTCGGCTTGGTCGTGCCCCATTTAGGGCGGATGCTCGTTGGCCCTGATCATCGATATTTATTACCCGTCTCCGCTCTCCTTGGTGCATTACTGCTGACTTGCGCCGATATGTTTGCCCGAGTTGCCGTTGCACCAAGTGAATTACCGATCGGGATTGTCACAGCGCTCGTCGGTGCTCCCTTTTTTCTCTATTTACTGTTTAAACAAAAAGGGAAACTGTTTTAATGCTTACTCCAGCGATTCAAGCGCATCACTTAACGGTCTGTTTTCATTCAAAATCGATATTAAAAGATATCAATATTGAACTCCATCATGGCGAAGTCACTGCTTTACTTGGTCCTAATGGTGCGGGGAAAAGTACCTTATTGAAAGCGTTAAGTGGCGAGATTGACACCCACTCTCGCATTCGTTTCTTCGGCCAACCTCGCGAAAACTGGTCAGCAAAGACCTTAGCAAAACATGTCGGTATTTTACCGCAAAGTAGCTCATTAAACTTTCCATTTACGGCTCAAGAAGTGGTCGAACTTGGTGCGATCCCGCTTGATATTGGCCATCGACAAACTCGGCAATTAGCGCGTTATTATATGCAAAAGACCGATGTTTTACCGTTAGCTAATAGGCTCTATCCTGAACTCTCAGGCGGAGAAAAACAGCGTTTACATTTAGCAAGAGTGCTCACCCAACTGCATCAATCCGGTGAGCAAAAAGTCTTAATGCTTGATGAACCCACGTCGGCATTAGACTTGGCGCACCAACATAATACCTTGCTTATCGCTCGTCAGTTAGCTCGTGAAGAACAATGCGCCGTCGTGATTGTCTTACATGATTTGAACTTAGCGGCGCAATACGCCGATCGGATGGTGATTCTTCATCAAGGACACATTGTCTGTGATGCTCCACCGTGGCAAGCTCTGAGCGCCGAGATGATCAAGCAGGTCTATGACCATCATTCGATGGTCGCCCCTCACCCGACGTTAGATTTCCCAATGGTCTACCCGGTTTAATCAAGCTCACTCATCGCAATGATCGATTTACCAATCAACCACTCTAATTGTTGGCGACTTTGTGGTCCCCATTTGTCGTCAACCAGTTTATAAAGCCGAGTCATCATTTGCGCTGAAAAAAACTCGGCACGCTCAGCCATGACCACATGTTGAAACAATAAACGCAGTGTTGCCATAAAAGCCGGAGTCGTGCGTAGCGCCTTCAACCAGCTTTCTGCAAATTCATTCAATCCTTGTTCTAGCTCTAAATGTTCCGTGAATTGGTGAAAAATTTTGCTTTCTAACGCTAACGCAAAATCGGTTTTCTTAGGGAAGTGATGACTAATACCCGTTCTCGAGACCCCAGTCTGCTGACTTAATGTGGTGTAAGACATTTTGTCGTAGCCCAACCTGAGCAGTTGATCGATAACGGCATCCATAATTCTTTGAATCGTAATTTCAGTATCTTCTTTACTACGTTTTGGCATGGCTCATGCTCTTCATCAAAGGGTGATTATTCGGCTAGATAGTTCAAAGACTGTTGTTCTTGCGAGGTTAAATAGTCAGCAAACCGTCGGGATCATCTTACAAAGTCCTAGTGAAGGCAATGAAACCGGTAGCATTATGACAAAAAACTGTCACTCATTCTCACAAATTCTTGACGCATATCACAAGATATTGCCACGTACTCATCGTTCATCTACGCTGCACTGACTACTCAATCATAGTATGAATCATTGATTGATCGAGATTCCACTTCAACTGATATCAACATGAACCAATCCGATAGAAAGCGGATATTAAGTGGTAAGCGACATCATAGCAGGCTAAAATAGCCTTAGTTTTTATAAGAGGATAATGAGATGACCAATCAATGCTACGTAGAAGATGAAGTATGTGAAGCCTGTGGTGTTGCCGGAGAAATGGGATTTATCATTAAAGAAGGTGACGAAGTTGCCGAAGTCACCATTTTTGCGACCGAACAAGATTTACTTCAACAAGAGTTTGATAAATACCTACAACTCGCTCAACAAGTGTGTGCCAACGTTGAATATCAAATTCTTCCTACTCAAGAAGCCAATAAACTGCATGCTCAATTCAAATTTGAAGTCAGTGCGGAAAAGTTGATTTTTGAGCTCAAGTCGCGTTCATTATTCCGCTAAAGTGCTCAGGTGAGCGATCACTCGCTCGCCTGATACCCGCAGCAATACAAAGAGACAACCATTCATTGAAAATCCGCAGCATTAGACCGATACTTTTACCGTGGTCACCAACACAAGGATGTCAGCCATGCGGCGCTGGTTACTGGGTGTATTGAGCTTACTATGCGCACTGCCTTTGCTCGCCATCCCTCTTGATTATTATAAAATACTCAACCATTTAGATAATTATGGCAACCTCAATTTACGCAATAAACCTTATACTGAATTGCCTAATGGCCTTGAAGTCAAAGGCAACCTTAATATTGCGCAAACCTCGATTAAACGTCTACCCCCTCAACTTCGTGTAGAAGGCAGTTTGGAAGCAAGCAATAGCCAACTGCAACGTATCCCTCGTGGAACCTTTATTCGTGGTTATGCGAATCTACTCGGCTCACAAATCACCCGTTGGCCTGCTGGCGTTAATGTCGGAGGGTACATCAATTTGACCGATACCCCGCTTGAGCAGCTACCGCCAAGGTTGGTCGTTAAGGGAGATCTAAGCGTCGTCAGAACCCCGCTAACCGAACTTCCAGAAGGCTTGGTCGTTCAAGGTGATCTGTATATTGGCGGCTCCCAGATCACCCGTTTTCCAGACACCATGACGGTCAATGGCAACATCTTTTTAGGAGGGAATCAGATTCAACAATGGCCGACCAATCTTACCTTAGGCGGAGCCGTCGCCCGATAAGGATTAGCTTGGCTGAAATGAATTAAGGTTGCTCACCTAAAATCAATTGACACAGTTGTTGATACTGTTCAACTTGACTGGCAAATAGAGTCTCAATAATTAGCGCTTCTTTTACCCCTGATAGACGGCGCTTTCGTGCCTCACGCACCAATAATGCCAAATGATACTCTTTACTGATCCCAAGATGGCTGTCTGGCGTCCATTGACTCAATACTTGGCTTAAACCGGTGAGTTTGAGTTTGGGTTCAAAGTTTTGTACTTCATACTTCAGCACTTGCAATAAATGAGGATACACTGGAGTTGTAGAGACAGGCTGTTGTAAGCGTTGTAAAATACTGCTGCTCAAGTCATTGTGTTTAATCGTTCCAGCCTGCGAAGGAAACGGACAGCGCAAGCGCACTGAAAAATCCACTCGTGTGATTTGAGTATTCGGAAAAAAAGTTAATGCACACAAGCAATCGATGGGGATCCATAATGCTTGGTGGGCTTCTATGGCGTATTCATGTTTGCCAAGTCGAAATAAGACTAAACCGTGATTCACTTGGATTAAGCTATGCTTACTCGTTCGTTTTCGCGCCGTCACTTGCAAATAAGGAAAAGTACAAGTTTCAGATTGAATCGCGTAGTTCATGGTTGGCCTCATGCATTTTAAGGGCGCTAAGAGTAACGCTTCTTGATAAAAAAGCCAACTGAACTGAACCTTATCAGACTGATTCTGGTCTGACCTTGTAAATTATGTGCTTATGATAGCTGCGAGTCACTCAGAGTATGCGTAGAATAGGCGAGCTTTTTATTTGATGTACAATACTATGACCTCAACCAACGATCCTTATTTAGATATACGTCCTTATAATGACGATGAAATTCCTGCGGCGCTTGACCGTTTAATCAATGATGAAGAATTTATCTCGGCGATTTTGCAGCACCGTTTTGCTCACCAACCTGCTTGGCTCAGACCACTATTGAGCCCTATCGTAAAAATCTATTTGAAATTTAAGTGGGCCAAACTGACTTCGGTTGAAGCCATTCAGCTAGAGGTAAAGAAATATCTCGATCAAACCTTGGAACATACCACCAATGGCGTTACTTATAGTGGGCTTGATCAATTAGATAAAAATCGCTCTTACCTTTTTATCTCTAATCATCGCGATATCGCCATGGATCCTGCGTTAGTTAATTATGGTCTGCATAAAAGCGGCCATCGAACGGTACGCATTGCGATTGGCGATAACTTATTGAAGAAACCCTGTGCCACGGAATTAATGCGTCTGAATAAAAGCTTTATCGTGCAACGTTCTGCTAAAGGACCGCGCGAAATGATGAAGATGCTCGGTACGCTATCAGGCTACATTAAGCACTCGCTGGAGACGGGTAACTCGATCTGGATCGCTCAGAAAGAAGGACGAGCCAAAGATGGGAACGATTTTACTGATGCGGCGATTTTAAAAATGTTTCATGTCGAAGGACGTAAACAAAAAGTTGATTTTGCTGAATATATGCAATCACTTAATATTGTACCGGTATCGATTGCTTACGAAAATGACCCTTGCGACATCGCCAAAGCACGCGAACTGTATGAAAAAGCGACTCACGGCCAATACCAAAAAGCCGAATTTGAAGATATTGAAAGCATTATTCAAGGGATTGTTGGCGAAAAAGGACGAATCCATGTTGCCTTTGGTGACGTAATTAGCGAACCTTTTGCTACTCCAGAAGCCTTAGCCGATGAAATTGATCGCCAAATTCACGCTAATTATCGTCTCTATCCAATCAACTACTTGGCGGCGAATGTCGACCACGAGGAGATACAGGATGAGCATAAAGTGCAACTGGAAGCGAAGTTAGCTCAACTCCCTGTTGATGCTCAACGTTATTTGCTCGACAGTTACGCCAATCCTGTACGCAATAAAGCTTAATTGTTGCCCACTTAATTGAGCCACTCCTGACATTTCAGGAGTGGCTTTTTCTTTTGGCCTGTCGCCGATTTATGAGCTTATTACTTCAATATCGGTTTCAGGAACACTGCAACACGCCAATACTTTACCAAGATGGCGTTCATGATCGGGCAAAGCCAATGTCTCCGGTTGTTCAACACGACCCGATTGCACCGTCACTTTACAAGCGCCACAAAAACCCGCTCGACAACTGTTGGCCACTTTTAAACCCGCTCGCTCGGCTTGCTCAAGCAACGTGGTCTGGTTATCGCCTTGAAACGCCTTTCCATCGAGTGTGATGGTGAGGGGCTGATACGCTCGATTAACCGATGGTGTCACCGTAAAGACCTCCTGGTGATAAGCCGTTTCTGGAACACCTAGCTTCAGCAACAGGTTTTTCGCTTTTTGCATAAATCCATCTGGCCCACAGACAAAAACCTGCCTCTGTATCACATTCTCTATTTTTTTGAGATGAGATAAGGATAGTCGTCCTTTTAAAGCAGGCCAATCGATAGAAGGCTGAGTCAAACTGATCATCAGCGTTAAGCCCGAATGAGCAGAGCGTAAAGCGTCTAGCTCATCACGAGCGGGAATATCGGCTTCACTACGGCATTGGTGATAAAATACAATATCTTGCATCATTTGGTGGTCCGCTAAATAACGCAGCATCGATAACATCGGCGTAATGCCACTGCCCGCAGACAAGAATAATAGCGGCTGAGATAAATGCTCATCGCGCAAATGAAAATTTCCCTCAACAGATTGGGCGACTAAACTCTCCCCCACCTGAAGATGTTCCAATAACCAATGAGACACTTGCCCACCATCGATCGCCTTAACGGAAATCGCTAAACGCCCCGGCCGAGAAGGGCTTGAAGAAAGCGTATAGCGACGATGATGCACTTTACCGTCAATAATCACTTCAATCGGTAAATGTTGGCCGGGGAAATACTCGGGGAAATCACTGCGTTGTGGCTCTAACCAAAAAGTCACAAAATTATTGGCGATAGTCTCGCGTTCAACGCAACGCATTTGATAGTGGCGCTGTCCTTGGTCAAGGTAGTGCTCTTTTTCTTTGTATTCCAAGACTTCGATCGGATCATTAACCGAGATCATTCCTTCATTTTTGGCAATCAAGTTTTGACCGAAAAACACGCCGCCGCGTTGATTGGCGCGAAATTGAGCTAAGGTTCTTAACGGTTCCGTACTGGGGCGAAACTGCCCCGTACTCATATCAACCGTAGTCAAAATACAGCGTTCACAGGGTTTGACCAGTTCAAATTCAACCTGACCAATTCTGATCCGCTTCCAGCTATCTTCGATGAAAGGCTCACCGCCAGAAACGACCAAGTTGGTTCGAAATTGCGTCATGCTATGTCGCTCTGGGCTACGGCGGTTCAACTCATCCAACGACGCTTGGCTAATTAATAACAGGGGATAACCATCAGCAAAGCTGACATTGCTGCCGACTTTCTCGCGTACTCGATTGGACTGCTCACCTGTAAAGAGTAATTCAACCCGCTGACCCAACGCAGCACTGAACCAATCATCCGCTTCGTCGGTGGTGGTATAAGCGGTAAAATTATCATCCCAGACTTGAGCCTGCGCCACTTGGCGTTTAAACGTACTATAACGCAGCGTTAAGGGCACACGACCTGGCGCAGTAAAAATCAATCCATCGGCGGTTAATGCTGAGCGAATCGCCACCATAGCTGGGTACTTTCGCGCCGTTACCATACTGCCATCCGCCAAAGCAACCATGAAACGGCGATCAAACATCAACCCTTGTTTTTCAACCCAAGCCGTAGACAGCGATAAACCTGCCGTCGATTTGACGGGATAAATACTAATTTGTGAAAGCTGCACAGCCGACATGGTGATTCCTTATTGGTATTTTTATTGACGCTAAGCCTAACGGAAAAGCGAGGGAAATAAAAAGCCGAAAACAAAGAAAAAGATGATATTAAACCACTTTTCCTCTATCATCCTGTCGCCTAAACGGAAGCGTTTGCGTCATAAGTACGTGAACATGGTTTAGGCTCCAATCATTCAACTTTTCCATGGTGGGAGCAATTCATGACAACCTTTACCCTGACTCGTCCCGACGACTGGCATGTTCATCTACGCGATGGTGATGTTTTACAAGATACGGTTCGAGACATTAGCCGCTATAACGGACGTGCACTGATCATGCCCAACACCGTCCCACCAGTCACCACGACTGATATGGCTCTTGCCTATCGTGAACGCATCTTAGCGGCTAAACCTCGCGCTCACTTTCAACCCTTAATGACTCTGTATCTCACCGACAATACTTCGCCTGATGAAATCCGTAAAGCCAAAGCATCCGGTGCGATTGTAGCGGCGAAACTTTACCCAGCCGGTGCGACTACCAACTCTGACTCTGGTGTCACTGACCCGAAAAAAATCTACCCAGTTCTACAAGCGATGCAGCAAGAAGGATTACTGTTATTGGTGCATGGCGAAGTAACGACACAGGATGTCGATATCTTTGATCGCGAAAAGACCTTTTTAGAGACCGTATTAGCGCCTATCGTCAACGACTTCCCAAACTTAAAAATTGTCTTAGAACACATCACGACCGCAGAAGCCGTCGCCTTTGTCAAACAAGCTGGGGAGAATGTCGCCGCGACGATCACCGCACATCATTTACTGTTCAATCGTAACCACATGTTAGTCGGCGGCATTCGTCCACATTTCTACTGTTTACCAATACTCAAACGAGCAACCCACCAAGACGCCCTAGTTGCCGCGGCCACCTCTGGCAATAAAAAATTCTTTTTAGGCACTGATTCCGCGCCCCATGCACAAGGCCAAAAAGAGTCCGCGTGTGGCTGCGCAGGATCATACACCGCGCACGCTGCCCTTGAGCTGTATGCCGAAGTGTTTGAGAAACAAGCTAAGCTTGAAAACCTTGCCGCATTTGCCAGTCATAATGGGCCTGATTTTTATGGCTTACCCCGTAATACGGATACTGTGACGTTAACTAAGCAAGCTTGGTCCGTGCCTAATACGATGCCGTTTGGCAACAACATGGTCGTTCCAATACGAGCTGGTGAATCTATTCACTGGACGGTGAAATAAACCGAGACACCAATTGCAGTACCCGCTTATAACGCTTAAGCTCATGACTTTTCTAACTCTCATTAGGGAAAGTCATGACTACTGCTTATCGTTACCCCATTGGCACACGCGGTCAACCATGGACCGAACAAGAACGTCAGGCTTGGCGTGCACAAACTAAGATTCAGCGCCCTTATCAAGCGGTGGTGGAGGCGATTAATGCTTTATCGGAGCAATTTTGTGTTGAGCAATACGGCGCACTGTCTTACGACCCTGAGCGATATCCGCTGCTGTGTGTTAAAACTCAGCCTTGGCATGCGGATAAACCAACCCTTTTAGTCACTGGCGGAGTACATGGTTATGAAACCAGTGGTGTTTTTGGTGCTCTGCAATTTTTAACCGAACAGGCTTACCGCTACGCGGAACAGATGAATATTGTCGTAGTTCCTTGCGTCAGTCCTTGGGGGTACGAAACGATTCAACGCTGGAACCCCAATGCGTTAGATCCTAATCGTTGTTTTTATCCAAACAGTCCAGCAGAAGAGTCGGCTTCCCTGATGGCGCTGGTCGACAAACTACCGGCGATACTTGCCCATATTGACCTGCACGAAACCACCGACAGTGATGAAAACGAATTTCGCCCCGCATTAGCGGCGCGCGACGGTGTCGATTATCAGCCGGGGCATATTCCTGATGGCTTTTATACGGTAGGAGACAGCGAGAATCCGCAGTTGGATTTTCAAGCTGCAATTATTGAGTCGGTACGCCAAGTCACTCACATCGCACCCGCCGATCAACAAGGTGAGATTATTGGCTCACCGGTTATCCAAGAAGGGGTGATTGTTTACCCAGTAAAAGAACTCGGCTTATGCGCTTCAGTCACAAATAGCCAGTACTGCTCAACCACCGAAGTGTACCCAGACAGTCCACGGGTCAATAGTGACGACTGTAATGCGGCTCAAGTGGCAGCGATCGTGGGCGCTTTAAACTATTTATACCCAAAAACTATTTATACCCAAACGACTTGAAGTTGCAGGTAAGCGGCAAGTGAGTGAATCCCCATGAGCATAGGCAAATCATGTGATTGGGGTGAACGAACGTAGCCAACACTGCTGCCACTTCAAGTCGGAAGCGGATACTGGCTTGATAAGCTTAAGACAGCAATCGGTTCTTATACTGCTCCGGCGTTTGTCCGGAGTATTTTTTAAACATACTAATAAACGGACTGGCCTGATTGTAGCCCAAGGTTAATGCTACTTCTTTGACCGATTGTCCATGACGCAATAACTCCATCGAATGCAAATAACGCACTCGCAATCGCCATTCGGTAAAACTCATGCCTAATTCTGCCTGACAATAACGGGCTAACGTTCGCTCGGTAGTATGGATACGCTGTGCCCATTGCGAAAGTGTTGTTTCATCGGTTGGATTTTCTTCAATCGCTTTGAGTATCGGCGACAAATATTTGTGATGACTAGAAGGCAGGAAATGGTGCTGCGTCTCCTGCGTGGCTAATTGATCGAGTAACACTTGTACTAAACGCTGATCTTCACGACGGGTTGCGACACTCACTGAGCGCTGACGAAAGTCATCAATGATCGCCGAAACAATCGGGGTGACTTTAATTAGACTGGTTTTTTGTGGGAAACCTTCGGTCATTTCAGTCGCAATATTTAACGAACAGTACGCTAACGGACGTCGGTTATAACTTTTATGGCGGATCCCTGCGGGTACCCAAATAGCCAGATGGGGCGGAGCCAAAAAACGTACCTCTTCTGCCTCCATCTCAAGAATACCTCCGGAAATTAACTGCACTTGCCCCCAAGCATGGCTATGCTCTCGAGTCTCCGTATTAGAAAGAAAAGCCTCAAAATTCATGAATACTGCTGATGGAGCCTGCTCAATAGACAGGGAGGGATGAAGGTTTCTGCTGCGTTGATTCAAACTTGTCTTCCTATCGCTCAAAGTGTCTTTTTAAAGATATATATAATCATAGAGACCTGTCAAACTATAGCCAACAATAACCGACTCTGAGGCAGCGATGATTTATTTTCTTCCTTTGTTTACCGTGCTGATTTGGGGTGGCAACACCATTATCAATAAGATGGCCGCCAGTACCATAGAGCCAAGCGCAATGAGCTTTTATCGCTGGTTGCTCGCGATGCTGATCTTAAGTCCTTTTTGTTTACCAACCGTTATTCGGCAGCGTCACATCATTCAACCCTATTTGCCCAAGCTCGCTGGCCTAGCATTACTGGGCATGGTGTTGAATCAATCTTTAGGCTATTACGCGGGATTAACCACCAGCGCTTCAAATATGTCACTCATCACCTCATTGGTGCCGCTATTGAGTGTGTTTATTAGCGTACCCTTGCTCAATAAACGCATTTCTGGCTTGAGTATTACTGGAGGTCTGCTGTCATTGATCGGTCTTGCATTAATGCTCGGTCAAGGCGATGTGTTATTTTTCCTTCATCAATCGATCACTCCCGGAGACGGTTTAATGGTCTTGGCGGCGCTGGTGTATGCTTTGTATTGCGTACTGCTCAAACGCTGGAAGATGCCACTAAGTAGCTGGACGATCATCTACTTACAAGGCGTATTAGCCGTATTCATGCTGATTCCATTATGGTTGACCAGCGAACAACTTCTGCCTACCGAAGGGTCATTGCCACTCATCGCTTACGCTGGTATTGCCGCCTCACTGCTTGCGCCATGGATGTGGGTAAAATCGATTGATGCCATTGGTGCCGATTCATCGGCGATGTTTATGAATTTATTGCCAGTGGTCGCAGTGACATTAGCTGCCACCTTGTTGGGGGAATACATTCATCAGTATCACTTCATCGGCGGTTTAATGGTCATTAGCGGAGTCATTTTATCCCAAGTGCGCATTCGACGTCGTTCGACGTTAGAACCGATAGAAAAAGCCTCAACACCATAAATCACAGCCAACGGCTTGCTCAACGAACGTTGGTCGATGGAACCAATAATCATGTTCGTTTTGTGTGAAACGAAGCTTAAAACGAACCAAAAACATGAATAATTTGCTCTCGTTGATTGAATTTAGTCCATTAAACCGTACACTTAGCGCACTTCAACGTATAAGGATAGGCCTGTGAAAGCGGTTAAACGTCATCAAGAAATCATTGAACTGGTGCAAACTCAAGGGTTTGTAAGTACGGAAGAACTGGTCGAACGATTTAATGTGAGCCCGCAAACCATTCGTCGCGATCTTAATGAATTAGCCGATGCTAACCAACTCCGTCGTAATCATGGCGGAGCCACCATCGCCACCAGTTCGGAAAACTCCTCCTATCATACTCGTCAGATAACCTCGCAAGCGGAAAAAGAAAAAATCGCCGCGGCTTTAGTCAAACATATCCCTGATGGTGCAACGCTGTTTATTGATATTGGTACCACGCCAGAAGCGATTGCTCGCGCCTTGATGTTAGAGCACCACCACTTACGCGTTGTCACCAACAACATTAATGTGGCGACCATTTTGATGAGCAAGCCTGATTTCAATATTATTCTGGCAGGCGGTGAAGTGCGAAATAAAGACGGTGGTGTGACCGGAGAAGCCACTCTCGACTTTATCTCTCAATTTCGGCTCGATTTCGGTATTCTGGGGATCAGTGGTATCGACTACGATGGTTCGTTGCTCGATTTCGATTATCATGAAGTACGAGTCAAACGCGCGATCATCGAAAACAGTCGTTGCGTCTATTTAGGCGTTGATCACAGCAAGTTTGGACGTAACGCTATGGTCAAATTAGGCACACTCGCCGATATTGATCTGATCATCACCGATCAAGCGCCGCCAAAGGAAATTGAACATTTTGCCAAAGAACACGAAGTGACTATCCAAGTTACGCTCTAAGGGGTTAAACAGTCCGGTTATCGCCAACAGCTGGGAATGGCGGATCAGTGAAAAATGAGTGAGAGTCAAAATAGGCTCTCACCATGGCGATATGCACAGATAAACGATGCCATTAGGATAATCGAATATTAACTCTACCGCAGTAACAAAGGGATAACACCATAAGGATAATTGCGGACATTATCTCTATTTAAGTATATTATCAGTTCAGTTAGCGCCTTTGTTGTCAATGGTCATTTATGCAAAAAATTCTGCGCCTGATCCAAGAAAATCCTTTTATTGATAGTTTTCAAGCTCTGCAATCTACGTTGGCTAAGATGAATCATCTCATTGAGCACGAATACTTTTTATTTGGCCTTTCTTTACAGACGACATTAACCAGTAACGACACCCTCATCGCCGATAATTACCCTCTCGCTTGGCGTCAACAGTACGACGAATCCCAATTTATGTTGATTGACCCGATTGTTCGCTACAGCATGACTAACTTTTTACCGATCCGCTGGTCGGAGATTCGCGCACATCATCAAGATAGCCAGATCATTTTTGAAGAAGCTCGCCTTAATGGCTTAAAAGAGGGATTCTCGATTCCAGTGCACGGATTAAGAGGCGAATTCGGGATGCTCAGTTTCGCGACCTCAGACACACGTCATTACGACCTTAATCTTCCGGCTATTCAGGCCTCGCAACTGCTTGTCCCCTTATTGGCACAAAACATAGACAATATTGTCCGCTGCCACCGTGAGGCAAAGCCCAGAGCAGAGTTAACCTGTCGTGAAGGACAATGTTTAAGTTGGGCAGCGGAGGGAAAAAGCGCTTGGGAAATTGCGCAAATTATTAATACCTCAGAGCGAACGGTGAAATTTCATCTCTCTAACGCTTGTAAAAAGCTTGGTGCGACGAATCGCTACCAAGCGATTACCAAAGCGATTTTAGGCGGTTATATTAACCCTTATTTATAATGTTAAGCGCCGACACTCTCTCGGTACCGCTCATTCATTGGGATAGATAACGCCACAGATCGTGTTGACCCGAGTACATGCACTTGTTGATTGCCTAACCTTTCACAAGGGATCCCTAAGCGTTGAATGAGTTTTTCGACACCAACCGACGTTACGGTTACATAACGCGTAATACGCTGCTGTTGCGCATGATGATAAAGCGATTGAAACATCTTCATCGTCACGTTACTCACCCCGCCAGCCAGTGCTGAAAAATCTTTATCCACCGCAAAACGACTCAATTCATACACCTGCGAATCTCGCGGTGCAGTCATCGCCCCAAGTAACTCTGGGAAAGTGTTTTTTAACATATAATCCGAGGTCGTCGGTAAAATTCGCCAACAGCCCACGACCTGTCCCTGTTCTCCCTTGGCATATAAGTAATGCGCTTGGGGTATATCATACTCATCGCTTTCTAAGCCCCCTGCGGTTTTTAACTGCCAATTAAGACGCTGATAAAAAACCTTATAACGTAAGCCTAATAATGCAGCATAGTCTTGCTCAGGTAATGTCGTGAATGAATGACTGTAAATAGAAATGGCCATGAGACTTCTCCTTTGGTTAATGGAGAAATCACGCTATACAAACTTGACGCACAAGAAACCTGTTCGATCGAACAGTTACATCACTCACCTTGATGCTCTATGATCAAATCAGCTGAATTACTAACAATCAGTTGGCAAATTGATTAGGTACATACTTCAAAAAATTTAATTCGTACCGTGTAAAAGCCCCTCTTTTTAGAGGGGTTTTTTATTACACCCGAGAGATGCATCCGTTGATCCATTGATACTCCACTGAATGGAATTGCAACCAAACGCGCATCACAACGCTTAGAGCATCAACTATTTACCTTATCTGCATAACGACAACTTCACAAAGCCAAATGACGTTAAGATACGCTTTGCTTGATCTATAGTAATCTTATCGAGATAGCGATAGTCACATTAAGGAATGTATACATGAGTTTTGGCAAACGAGAGATAACCCTACGCTTTTTAGCAGAACCTGGCGATGTTAACTTTGGCGGTAAAGTTCACGGAGGCGCGGTCATGAAATGGATCGACCTTGCCGCTTATGCGTGCGCTGCTGGCTGGAGTGGTAAATATTGTATTACCGCTTATGCCGGTGGCATTCGTTTTGTTGCCCCAATCCATGTGGGCAACTTGGTCGAAGTCAACGCTAAAGTCATCTACACAGGCAAAACCTCTATGCATGTCGCGATCGATGTGCAAGCCAGCGAGCCGACCGCACTAAACAATCGCCTCACAACACATTGCATTGTGATTATGGTCGCCGTCGACGAACAAGGTAAACCGACCCCAGTACCAGAATGGCAACCCACCTCAGCTGAAGACATCGCTTTACGTGAGTCGGCGATACGTTTAATGAACATGCGTACCGAAATTGGCGAAGAGATGGAAGCTCACGTCAAATACCTCAAACCCAAAACCTAAGCTTGACTCTAATGGTAAAAAAGATAGCTAATACTTCATGCGTTGTCGTATGCCCAAGCACCTTAGTGTTGTAGGTAGATGGTGGGCATTCATCTATCAGCATCGATAATCATCTGATTGGGACGGAGGAATACTGCCGAGTTATCGATCATTACGCACCACGGCAGCTGCAAATAGAGGGGAGATAAACGTGGCTTGAACACTCCGCTCGCACTGTCTACAATAGCGCACTTTTTCGTAACTTCAGGTCACATATGATGAATGACACAACCGCAAAACCAGCCTTACCCGATCGTCTAGCCAGTAATTCTCGTAGCCCTTTCTTTGTCGCAGAATGCTTTGATCATGCGATTGGCATTCGCTTTAACGGCAAAGAACGCGGTGATGTAGAAGAATACTGTATCAGTGAAGGCTGGATTAAAATTCCTTCTCCTAAAGCGAAAGATCGTTACGGTAATCCAATGCTGATTCAACTCAAAGGTACAGTAGAAGCGTATTACGTATAATACTCCCGCTATTTATGCGTTAAGAAAGGCAACATTGATCCCGATGAATTCGAATCGGGATCAATGGGCCTAATATGCATGGATAAACCAGAGAAGAAAATAAAGGCAATCTTATGAATCCAATTATAGCCCTCTTAAAAGAGCACGCGATCAGCGACCAACAAATCAATGACGTGTTTCAAGCACTGACACAAAACCCGCTCGCGGCAATGACCACCATCAGCCAACTGGGGTTACCTCAAGATAAATTGCAACTGTTGCTCGCTCAAGTAATGCAAAATCCAGCGTTAATTAAACAAGCCGTCGAAGAGCTTGGCTTAGATTTTTCAAAAGTCGAAGAAGCGCAAACCAAGCTTCGTAACTAAGCGCTTCATCGTCTTTTTCTCGTTCAACCTTAAACAAGGTCCTATTGCCTCTCTATACCCAAAAACTTTGAGTTGCAGGTAAGCGGCAACTGAGTCAATCCCCATGAGCATAGACAAACGATGCGATTGGGGTGAACGAACCCAGCCAACACCGCTACAGCTTCAAGTACGAAGGGGATAACAACATCTCCTGTCATTGAAACGTCATCTCGCTTTGCTTTAATTGGTCTGTAGCACCGATAATACCCGCACAACTGACGCCAATCTCATGCAATCATAAAGCGGCCAAACTGGGCAGAGTCCGTGTTCTACCCCGTGGGATGAACATACTCTTATCCCCGATTGAGGTTAAATAATAACAACGAGAAAAACCATGTCCTTAACACTCGATAAAATTACGCTCAGTGAATCGACCCTACTCGATGCAAAAACCGTTGAATATCAATGGGTTCGTTCGTTATATGTCGAAGGCTACTCTGCCGATGAGATTAACCATTACATCAAAGCCTGCTTTGGCGGCGATGACACCTTTGCCGATCTGTTTCGAAAGGTGGCTCTAAAGCAAGAAAGCTTATATGTCCTTTTGCAGTACATGAGCTGCGCTCCCTCGACTCGAGAGCTGTAACCCGCGATACAAAATCTTCGATCTGCCTCGCATCCAAATGGCATTCTGCTGTTTGTTCTCTGCTTATTGTTTATCATCTTCAACCGTAGCGAACTCGGCAAACGTCAGGCATAAAAAAACCTGAGTTAAACTCAGGTTTCGGTTACAAAAACTGTTAGTCATGAAGCTAGTAAGGAATAGAGCTAACAGCCAGCTATGCGTAACGCCAGAACTCATATCGAACTCAACTGATCGGCGGCCAAACCAAAAGTGTTGAGTCGATACAAAATGGGCGACCTGATGGTCGCCCTTATTATTGTTATCCTTTCACACCGCCAGCGGTTAGGCCTCCAACGAGCCAGCGCTGTGCAATTAAAAAGACCGCAGTAATAGGTAATGCTGACAATACCGCCGCCGCAGCGAAATTACCCCACAAATAGTTTTGCGGATAAAGGTATTGTTGCATTCCAACAGCCAACGTATAAGAGTTTACATCAGATAGTAATAAAGATGCTATCGGAACTTCACCAACTACCATGATGAAAGATAAAATAAACACCACGGCTAAAATTGGCACCGACAATGGCAGTAAAACCAATCTAAACGCTTGCCAAGGTGTCGCACCATCAAGGGCCGCGGCCTCTTCTAACGAACTATCGATACTTTCAAAGTAACCTTTAATCGTCCAAACATGCAGTGCAATACCGCCTAAATAAGCAAAGATTAAACCACCATGCGTGTTAAGCCCTAAGAAAGGAATGTATTGACCTAATTTATCAAACAACGCGTAAATGGCGACCAAAGCCAATACCGCAGGAAACATTTGAAAAATCATCATCGCTTTTAAGATGGTTTCTTTGCCCTTAAAACGCATCCGCGCAAACGCATAAGCCGATGTTGTCGACAGAGCCACAATAAACACCGAGCTGATTACCCCAACTTTAACCGAGTTCCACAACCAAGTCAGCACTGGGAAAGGCGGCGGGATCACCGTGCCGTCGGCGTGCGTAACCGTCATACCTAATGCCAATTTCCAGTGCTCAAGTGACGGCCGATCGGGGATAAGGCTGCCCGTCGCAAAGTTACCTTCACGAAATGAGATAGCAATAACCATCAATAATGGGAAAATAATCAGTGATAAAAATGCCCATAACGCGATGTGTGAGGCCCAAACTCGATATTTGAGCGACTTTCCTTGAACCATAGCCATATTCTTCGCTCCTATTTAGTTTCTGATACTTTGGCAAAACGTAAGTTGAACAGCGCTAACGCTCCCACTAACAAGAAGATTAAGGTCGCAATCGCACTAGCCAGACCAAAGTCTTGACCGCCCGCACCTTCAAACGCGATACGATAGGTATAGCTCACCAGCAGATCGGTATAACCAGCAGGTTCCGATGTGCCAATCATGTTAGGGCCACCCTGAGTTAATAACTGAATCATCACAAAGTTATTAAAGTTGAAAGCAAAGCTCGCGATCAGTAATGGGGTTAATGGCTTAATCATCAAAGGCAAAGTAATGCGAGTAAAATTGTGTATGAAGTTTGCACCATCAATCGCCGAAGCTTCATAAAGATCATCGGGAATCGCTTTTAGTAGACCCATACATAAAATCATCATGTAAGGGAAACCCAACCAAGTGTTAACAATCAACACCATGGTTTTCGCCAAGAAAGGATCCGAGAACCAAGCTGGGCTTATGCCAAAAATGGCTTGTAGCATCATGTTTATTTCACCAAAACTTTGGTTAAATAACCCTTTAAAAATCAGGATAGAAATAAACGCAGGGACAGCATAAGGCAAGATTAACAGCACCCGATACACCGCACGACCTTTTAACGACTCCCACTGTACCAAGCTCGCCAATATCAAACCAATCACCAAAGTAAAAGCGACGGATAAAACCGAGAAGACAATCGTCCAGATAAAGATGCTGATGAATGGCTCTTTAATACCATCATCTTTCCATACTCGCTCAAAGTTATGCGTACCAATTGACACGATAAATCCGGGAGACACTGTCGGACCGACAAACTCACCTTGTTCGTCTATCACCTGATAAAAGCCGATCTCCATGTTCGGACGTAACCATTCACCGGTTCGATTATTGAATAGCGTCTTACCATCTTCTTGCACCGTGTAAAGAGGGACTACACCGGCAAATTGGCGTAAGCCACTCATCCGAATATCAATGCCTGATGGGAAGTGCAAATCAATCCCCGATAAGGTACTGCGATAGCCAACAATGGTGCGTACCGGTTCAGGCTCACCCAGTGGGCTATCAAGCGGAGCAAGATACAAATCAGCAGGGACAGAACCTGTCAGAGGGAAACTTTCAGTAATATACCACTCATCACCGTCTTGCACAGCGATACGATAGCCATCATCCGCCTTGTGCAGTGTAAAAGGATAGCTATCGCCACTTTGATAAGTACGATTTAATAACACCGTCTGCGCTCGCTCAAAGGAGAGCTGATTTTTAGCGCTGTAGTTGGTAAATGCTAAATTGACGGTATAAGCAAGAGGAAAAAGGATAAACAGGATCATCCCTGCTACCCCTGGATAAATATAACGATGAGCGTAGGTCTTCTTACTACCAAAAATATACAAAGCTAAAACAGTAAGAACCAGAGTAAGCATAGCGAATGCCAGCTCACCGCGAGAATACATTAAAATCGTTGTATAGCCATTCACGATACCTACTGCGCTTAAAACGGCCCATTTAAGGATTGAGCCTTTGCTGATTGATCGTATTTTGGCTGAAACTGATATCGCCTCTGTACCTTGAATTGACTGCATATAACAACCTGCTAGCGAAATGAAAACTGAGAAAATAAGGAGAGGTTACCCTCTCCTCAAAAAGTACTATCGAATAAAATTATCGCGTCATTTGTCTTTCTGCATCCGCCAAAGCGGCATCAACGGTTTGACGTCCATCAACGATATTGATGATAGCGCTCTTCGCCGCTCCCCAGAAAGCGTTCATCTGTGGGATGTTTGGCATCACTTCACCGTTCAGTGCGTTATCCATCGTTGCTGCGATACGAGCATCAGAATCGAGTTCACTTTGGAAAGAGTTCAACGCAACAGCACCCAATGGTTTATCGTTATCCACCATACGTAAACCTTCGTTGGTCAGCAGGTAGTTTTCCAAAAACTCCACGGCAAGATCACGGTTAGGTGAAGCGGTGCTGATCCCAGCGGTTAATACGCCAACAAATGGTTTTGAGGCTTGACCATTAAATCTTGGTAGCGTGGTCACACCATAATTGATGCCTGAACGCTCAATGTTATTCCAAGACCAAGGACCATTAATGGTCATCGCGGTATTACCTTGGTTAAAGGCCGCTTCCGACACCGAATAATCCATATCGGCAGAGATGACGCCTTTATCGACCAAACCTTTTACAAAGTTCATCGCATCTTTAACGCCTTTATTGGCAATGCCAGCGTCTTTAATATCGTAACCGCCGCCAGTGTATTTAAAGGCATAGCCACCATCAGCAGCCATCAGTGGCCAAGTGAAGTAAGGTTCTTTTAAGTTCCACATAATCGCAGATTTACCTTGCTTCTTGAGTTTTGCATCAAGCTCAGCCACTTCTTCCCAGTTTTTTGGCGGGTTAGGAACTAAATCTTTGTTATAAATCAGCGAGAGAGATTCAACCGCAATGGGGTAACCAATCAGTTTGCCATCATAGCGAACGGCATCCCATGCAAAATCAACAATACCGTCTTTAATGCGTTGTGAAGGTTTGATTTCTGCTAATAAACCCGCTTCGGCATAACCACCAAATCGGTCATGCGCCCAAAACACAATATCAGGACCATCACCCGTTGCTGCCGTTTGCGGGAAACGGTCTTGCAAACCATCAGGGTGAGCAACGGTAACTTTAATCCCCGTGTCGGCTTCAAATTTCTTACCAACTTCAGCTAGGCCGTTATAACCTTTATCACCGTTGATCCAGATTGTGAGTTGTCCTTCTTGAATAGCAGCATTTGCACCAAATGAGCCAAGCGCAACCAAAGTGCTTAGCGCGACAGTGCTTAGGGCATTTTTCATCTTCATATCCTTGTTATTTGTGTTGTAGGGCGAACACCGATTGAGGTTTTGCCGTATTTCGCCATCTATCATCAGCAAAAAACGGGGGTGACTCATCCTCCTACTCCCTACGCCCTAGCCATTATGGCCTAGTTTCGTGATCTACATCGTCACAGGTTAGCGATCATAGTCACAAAAAAAGCGTTGACTGTGATGAAGTTCAACTTCATGACAATCAATAATTTGAACTGGATCTATATGATGGTTTTATCCCCTCCTCCGCCTCATCCTTGGCTACTCCCCCTATAAAAAAAAGCAACGGGAGGATGTGAGCAACCACATCATCAAGGAAACTAAGCACATCCAAGAGTGGATGGTAAGAACCCTTTCCAGTATCTATTGCAGTGCTGGCTTGCATTGCCGAATGGGTTTGCTGTCATCACTTGAGCGTTCGTGGTAATTATTGTACGGGGGAGACGTTCGAGCATGGCGGGGGAAGCAAACTGATTCTTGGCTTTGATGGGTGATGTTTTCTACAAGTCAGTGACGTTGTAGGCATCACCCTTTCTTTTCTTACTGATGAAATGAGAGGTAACGCAGCATCGCTGCAGAATCATCGGCATTCACCATGAAAAATGATTCACCTTAATGTATTCCTACTGTTATTGCCTGCAAGATAATTCATATAATGATAGGCAGTAATCATTAAAAAATCTTGATCGAGGACGAGCTACATGGCGAGTGTCACGTTAAAAAATGTATGTAAAGCTTATGGTGATGTATTGATTTCTAAAAATGTTGATTTAGAAATCCCAGAAGGCGAATTTGTCGTTTTCGTAGGTCCATCAGGTTGTGGCAAATCCACCTTATTACGCTGTATTGCTGGCCTTGAGGAGATCACCTCTGGTGACCTTTACATCGGCGATCAACGCATGAACGATGTCGAACCGTCAAAACGTGGCGTCGGCATGGTATTTCAATCGTATGCCCTTTATCCGCATCTCAATTTATACGACAACATGTCGTTTGGCCTCAAACTAGCCAAAGCCAGTAAAGCGGACATTAGCCAACGAGTAGAAAAAGTGGCTGATATCCTGCAACTAAGCCATCTATTAGACCGTCAACCTAAAGCACTGTCTGGCGGTCAACGTCAGCGGGTCGCGATTGGGCGGACCCTAGTTTCTCAACCCGATGTGTTCTTACTCGATGAACCACTGTCTAACCTAGATGCAGCGTTGCGTGTACAAATGCGCTCTGAAATTACCAAGCTACAGCGCAAACTCGGTTGCACGATGATCTACGTAACCCATGACCAGGTCGAAGCGATGACCATGGCCGATAAAATCGTCGTTCTCGATGCTGGTTTTGTTTCGCAAGTCGGTAAACCGCTTGAGCTCTATCACTACCCGAAAAACCGCTTTGTCGCTGGATTCATTGGCTCGCCAAAAATGAACTTTATGAGTGTCACGATTGAAGAAGCAGAGAAAGAGCGCGTAAAAGTCAAACTGTCTAACGGTTTCTCTTTCTGGATCCCTGTTGATGGTACCACCGTCACCGCCGGTGCTCGTATGTCACTCGGTGTACGTCCTGAGCACTTACTCTTACCAGAAGATGGCGATGCGCCCATCGATGGCAAAGTGATGATTGTTGAAAAACTCGGCAATGAAACCCAAGTGTATATGAATGTGAAAGGCTCAGACTCTGACATCATCTACCGCCAGCCAGACACGCTCGATATCGAAGTCGGGGATACGCTCACCATTGGTTTGCCCGCTCATCGCTGCCATTTATTCCACAGTGACGGCCGTGCATGTCAACGCTTACATCAAGAAAAAGGCGTTGTGATTGAGCGTTAAGTCTCGTCCTTGCAGACAACGGTCTGAAACCGTTGTCTGCGGTATTCAAAGTAACTTAATTTTCCAATATTAAGCTTCGTTTTCGTCCCCATAGCTTCGGCTTTTTGACGACAAAGTACACCGCTAACGCGGTTAATATAAAACCTAATATCCCCAATCCATCCAATGATTCATCAAACGCAAACCATGCCTGAATCGCCGTCGTCGGCGGAACCAAATAAAAAATAGAGGCCACATTGGATGAAGCACCATGCTCGACCATGTACAGCAAAAGTAAAACGGCAACACATGATAAAACAACGACTAACCAAACCATGGTCAACACAAACGTCGTCGTCCATTGAATACTCATACTTTCAACCTTAAGCGCAAGAGGAATAAATAGTATGGAAGCCGCCATGTATTGCACCAAGGTTCCCCCCAATAGATCACTCTGTTGACAAAATCTTTTCTGGTACAAAGTGCCAACGGTGATGCCAAACAAAGAGAGAAGACACATTCCTACCGCTGCCCATTGCTTCTCTTCTGATTGCCACTCAAGGTTACCAAGCAAAACCAAGCTGATACCGACAAATCCTATCCCCAGCCCAATCCATTGACTAACAGTAAAACGTTGTGGCGTCATGATAACCAACAGCAAAACAGTCATCACAGGTTGAGTACCGACCAACAATGAGGTTAACCCTGCCGGCATCCCCCAATAAATCGCCTGATAAGTTCCGCCCAAATACAACCCATGAATCAGTAAACCAGCAACACTTGCGTGCCATAGTGCTTTCCCTTTTGGGATAGATTGCCGTTTAAAAAGAGCCAGCAAACCTCCGAATAAAAGTACCGTTAACAGCATACGCAAGCTGAGCAATGTCATAGGTTCAGCATAAGTCAGCCCATAACGAGCACCCACGAAGCCTGAAGACCATAATATGACAAACAGAAAAGGGATCATTTTAATGAACATAGAAAATCTCTCGCCATGAGGATAACAATTACGCTACTTTAATTAGGTACAGAAAAACAAAAAGGCACAGTTTCCATTATTTCAACGGGTACAGAATGGTCAAAATTTGCAAATATAAACAAGTTGAAGCGTATTTACGCCATGCCATTGAGCAACGTTTGTTTAATTCACACGAAAAACTACCATCCATTCGTGAATTAGCCCTTGCCCTATCGGTGAGCAAAAATACCGTCATTCGAGCCTATCAAGTGTTAGAAGCTCAAGGATGGGTGTACGCTCAGCCAAGAAGTGGTTACTGTGTTTCGCCACCACCGTCATCGTTAGAAATCAGTGAGCAAACACCTCGCCAAGTCGATTTGTTGTCAATGTCGAAAGACATTCTGGCCAATCCAATCAAACACTATGAGATGTCAGCAGGTTCCGCACACCCGAATATCGACTCTAGTGCCATTCGTAGTTTGTATGCACATATCGGACGTCACAGTCGTAAACAAACGCATATTCCCAGTCACTATCAACTGCCACCGGGGAATAACCAACTCGTAAAACAGCTAGCAAAGCTTTCGCAAGAGAGCGGTATCTTTGCCCAGAGTCGAGACATTGCCATTACTCATGGAGCACAACAAGCCATCAGCTTAGCTTTTCGAGCGCTCACTCAAGTGGGAGACATCGTGGCCGTCGAGTCGCCTTGTTATTTTGGTACCTTATTGTTAATCGAGTCTTTAGGGTTAAGAGTGGTGGAAATACCCAGCCACACAATAACTGGGATTGATCTAGATGCACTGGTTGATGCTTTACAGCGCTGGCCAATCAAAGCGTTATTGCTTACGCCTAATTTTACTAATCCAACAGGGGCATTGATGCCATTGCTACACCGTAAAATACTGCTAGAAAAAACATCCTCACTGCCAATCATTGAAGATGATGTCTTTGGTTATTTAGGATTTAACGACCCAATCCCCAGCTTAAAAAGCTTGGATAACCACGATAGAGTTATTTATATTAATTCGCTGTCTAAAACGTTAGATTCTCGACTTCGAATTGGCTGGATAATTGCTGGACAATACATGGAAAAAATAGATAAGATTTTACTCAGTGAGAACATGGGCAGCCTAAATTTAATACAATCAGCAGTGGCTGAGTTTCTCTCTTCCGGTCAATACAAAACTCATCTTGCTAAAATGCGCCGCCTATATCAATATCGCCAGCAAAAGTTTACCACCATGTTGAACCAAGCATTCAATGGCCAACAAGGATTACAGGGACAATACCACCTCAGTCATCCAGAAGGTTCCTTTTTAAACTGGCTAACACTACCGTCTCATATCGATACTTACGAGCTCTACCAACAATGTCTACCAAAAAAAATCAGCTTCTTGCCAGGGCATCTATTTGCGACCCAACATCAATTCACTCACTGTATTCGCTTTAGCGTGGCAAATTTGAATGATGAAAAAAAATGGCAACCCAGCTTAAATCTTCTCGCGCAGATGATCACGGCTCAACTAAAATAAAGATAAACCGAAGCAAATCATCTTAGTTCGCAGAGATCCGCCCCCATTAACCACTATGATGTACAGTTAAATACAATAAAAGAATAATAAGGATTATCCATGAAACACCAGCTATCTCTTAGAGCTTTAGAGCGCGGCGACTTGCGCTTTATTCATAATTTGAATAATAACCGCAACATTATGTCTTACTGGTTTGAAGAGCCGTATGAATCGTTTGATGAACTGGAAGAGTTGTACAACAAACACATTCATGACAACGCCGAACGGCGTTTCGTGGTTGAGAATCAGCAAAAAGATCTGATTGGCTTAGTCGAGCTGATCGAAATTAACTACATCCACCGCAGTGCTGAATTTCAAATCATCATTACCCCAGAGCATCAAGGCAAAGGGTTTGCTCGCACCTTAATTCATCGTGCGCTGGATTACTCTTTCACCATTCTCAATTTACACAAAATTTATCTGCATGTATCGATTGAAAACGATAAAGCGATTCATCTATATGAAAAATGCGGGTTTATTGAAGAAGGGCATTTAGTACAAGAGTTTTTCATTAATGGTCGTTACCGAGACGTCAAACGGATGTACATTCTGCAAAGCGACTATTTAAAAAAAACCTATCCAGAATAAACGTCCAACCTGTACTTACCTTGCACCATAGTATGACTCTTGATGAGCGTAGATAGACTTAGGTAATCATTGCACGAAGCGCATCCGTCGCTTCGTGCTTATTGCTAACGAGCAATATCCAAACGGTTTTCGGTCACCCCGTTGGTTCGAAACCAACCCGCAATGCTGATCCGCTCCGCTTGGGTCGGCAGCACTTCATGAGGGAATTTCTCCGATAAAAACACCACTAAACGACCTGAGATAGGCGCAATCGTCTCAATCAGCTGATCGTTCAAATCATAAAGTTTTAGCTCTCCGCCATCGGCGGCGCACCAATTGGGGTTCATGTAAAATACGGTGGTTAACTTGCGATTTTCATTACCGCGAAACGCATCGAGATGTTTTTTATAGAAATCACCGGCTTCGTATTTCGCAAAATGCGCTTCGTATTCAAATAATCCTAAAAAGAAGTCTTGATTCACTTGCTGGCGAATCTGCTCCATCCGCTCCAAATAATCTTGTATTGGCTGCCCCATCGATTCTCTCAGCCATTGAATCTTATCACTGCGGATCTGGCTTATACGCTGGGCTTCCTCTTGCCGGCCGATACGCGCTCGCTGCCAACTTTCTGGGGCGCAAGATCGTAAACGGCTGACTTGATCGGGCGTTAAAAAATCATCCCACACATACCAGCCTTGCTCCGCTATCGCGTCCAGCAACTTCTCTAATCCCATGATGTTCACTACTTAGTTAATGAACCATGGGTTATAACCAGACTCGGTTAGCCGTACAAATCACGATGTTAATCCATAAGGATAATAATCGTTATCGTTGTCAATAATAGGCGTAACACAAGAGGATGCGAGGAATATTGAGTTGCTTCGATAATAAAAAAGCCACCGGAAAACCGGTGGCTAAGATAAAAAATCGTTAATCGCTAAAGCTTAGCGATTCAGCTTGGTAAGCGCTGCAAAGACGCTTTCGACCGCAACCGCTCCGGGGTCTTTAACACCGCTTAAACTGTCGCTGGCTAAATAAGACGAGCGCCCAGCATTGGCTTTGTTCATTAACGCGGTGGAAGCGCTGCCTTGCTCGGCGGCGCTTGCCGCTTCGGTTAGGCTTTGCCCAGCCACTAACGCTTCCAGTGCAGGCTGCAGCGCATCGATCATCGTTCTGTCACCCAACTCAGCACCGCCGTACTGTTTCATTTTATTTAGTCCTGCCACTAATGCGCTCGCCAGTGGTTGCCCTTCACTCATCTGCTGACCCGCCGCGGTAAAGAAAATTGACAGTAACACGCCACTTGAACCGCCCATCACGGTCGCAAGACGCTCGCCCACCACACCTAATAACTTATCGACTTGCGCGAATGGCAATTGATTCGCTTGACTCTCACGATAGACTTGTCGTGCACCAGCAGCAAAGGTAGAGCCGGTATCGCCATCACCAACGAGGCTATCAAGACGGTTAAGCTCACTTTCATTAGCAATCAAGGTCTGGCAAATACAGTTAACGATCATTTGATGCTCAGCATGCTCGGAGGCTTGATAGTGCAATTGATCGGCTTGCTTTTCGACAACGCGGCGTGCCACATCATTGACCGCTAATGGCGTTGGCCAACTGCTGACTTCGGTTGGGGCCAGTAATGCCGTTTCCAGTTGCGGGTTCAAATGCAATAACGAGAGAGAGAAGCCTTTCATGTCCAACGCCGTCATCAAGGGCGCTGGCCCCACTAAGTATTGGATTGAGGGCGCAAGAGAAGAATGACACAGATCGCGCGTTAACAAACTCATTTCAAGATTAGATACACCACCCAAGTTATTGAGTAGCAACGCGACTTTATCATCAGCCGTTAACGGATAAGCGCTCAGCAGCTTTTCAATCATGATGGCCAAAATCTCACGGCTATTTTGGGTTGCTAAAACCGAAACTCCGGGCTCACCGTGAATGCCCAACCCTAGCTCAGCATGACCCGGAGCGACTCGTTCGCTGTGCGTTTCACCCGGCAAATGGCAACTGGAGAGTGCCACGCCAATACTGGCGGTGCGTTGAATCGCCACTTGCGCCGCTTCGGCAACCATCACCAGCGATTGACCTTGCTCCGCCGCATAGCCCGCGACTTTATGCACAAATAAAGTACCCGCCACACCACGAGGCTGCTTATTATCGGGCAAGGCAATGTCATCACTGACCATCACCATTTCAACTTGATAACCGAGACGCTTGGCTTTTTCTGCCGCTAAACCAAAGTTTAACCGGTCGCCGGTGTAGTTTTTAACAATCAACAAACAGCCCGCGTCACCGGTGACTTGAACAATGGCATTGAACACCGCATCAACACTGGGCGAAGCAAACACATCGCCACACACCGCAGCAGTCAGCATATTCTTACCCACAAAGCCAACGTGAGCCGGTTCATGGCCTGAACCACCACCAGAAATAATCGCCACTTTGCTTTTATCCCAATCACGGCGAACCACGATGCGAATGTGTGGGTCGATGTCCAGTTGTTCTAGGTTTTGCCAAGGGCTGGTTAACACGGCCCCTTCAATCGCTTCATTTACTAATTGCTCTTTATTATTAATAAAAAATTGAGTCATCACGTTATTCCTTGGATTGAAAGTAAATCAACAGCCTTGATTGTGCGTATGAGGATGGCGAACAGCAAAAAAAATCTCACGTTGCAGAATGAAACGTCATTAATTCGACGATTGGTTCATAATGAAACGCCGCTAAGCGTCCCTCGAATTAGATTGTGAGCTTAGACAATATGCCGTGAAAAGAACCAAAGAATGGTCCCTAAACGTTGATGAATCACCAGAAAGACTGAGCTTTGTCGCTTTCACGATAACGAAAAAAGTCGCACCAATCGCTGCGTTACTGTGGGGAGTGTCAATAGAAAGGTAAAGCAGCCGATACTGGTGCTGCTTTATTACAATACAAGATCAAGAGAAGAAGGGTGAAGAAAACGAACTACGCAGTTGAGAGATGTGCAAATGCTTGGTGTAAACTGGCGATCATCACTCGGCTTGATTCAATCCCAGGGTCCAAATACCCACAGCTTTGCTCACCTAAGTAGGCCGCTCTACCGCGCTTAGCGGGCAGAGCAATCGAATCACGAGCCGCTTGTTGGCAAGCATCCTCCAATTCAATTAGGCTTTGCGCCATGGTCTGTTGATTAACCACACAACGCTCTAAGGTTTGTGTCGCGACATACCAAATGTCATATAAGGTTTTATCTTGGTACTGTACATAGCCGCGCGTTTTTATCCCTTGCTGGCCATTCAATAATGCTCGATAGAGATCATCGACACTGAGCGCGGTTTTACCTTCCACGCTGTGCGCCGCGCGCTGAAACAAGGTGTAATACAAAGGCCCACTCGCTCCTCCAACGCCGGAAAGAAACACAAACCCTAAATTTTGCAATAAATGGGCAATACTCATGTCCGCTAAACTCGGCAGCTTACTGACCAGTAACGTGCAGCCACGTTGAATATTCACACCATGATCGGCATCACCAATTTCGGCATCCAACTGATTAAGGTATTCACTGTGTTGGAGTAAATTTTGGCTGAGCAACTGTAACCAGTGATAGACCATCGCTTGGCTAAGCATGGTTTATTTCCCCCATTGCCAATAGGCAGTATCCACTGGAGCTTGCCAGCAAGATAAAGCCCGATCATCAAGGGCGAATAAAGTAACAGAAAAAGCATTAGGATGCGCGCCACGGCATACCGCTTGTGCAATCGAGTCGACGATGGTCATCTCACACTGGGCTAATTGCTGACTGACCCATTGGCAGAGGTGGCCCAACTGCTGCTGATTTTGCCCACTCAAACCATTCACTAACAATAAATACCGTGGATGGGCCACCAAGGGTGCGGTGATAAATTGCTGCTGCCAGTCATGGGTTGTACTCGACCATTGGATTTGTAATCGAGGTCGTAGTGGCGCATTCGCTAGCTGCTGCTGCAAATGTTGCAACACCTCGGAAAATGTCCCTGAGGTTAACTGCATAATCCCTTGTTCATTGTGCAGACCTACCCCAACTTTGATCTGTTCAAGCACTTGATCTGGCTCGGGAGCTTGAGCCCCTACAAAACCTACGCTGATGGTATGACATTGTGCTGTCCATTGCCGGGCCTGCTCCACCAAAACGCTCAGTTGTTGTTGACCAGACAATCCCGAACCGGCCAATTGTAAACTGTAAGCACCCAGCAGTTTTTGTAGTAAGACAATCCCCGCCAGTCCTTTGCCCCCCATCGAGCAGTGGTCTGGCAAAGGGGCACAATCATCATCAACCAGACAAAAATCGACCCAATAACCTTGCTCGGTTAACCACTCGGTAGCCATTTGAAAATTCAGCACATCACCGGTGTGATTTTTCACTAAAAACAAAATCGGTACTGACGATGAAAAATGCGCGTTCACATGGTCGGTAATTTGCAGTGCCGATGGCGCAGTAAAGTGCTCACCAATGCATGCAGCGGCCAGCATCCCTCGACCAACAAATTCACTGTGCAGAGGCTCGTGGCCTTGACCACCACCGCTAATCACCGCAACAGGGGAAGGAGAATAGCTCAAAAAGTGGCCATCAAACACATTATACACAGACATCGCTCCAGGCTATTTTTAGCCCAAAACTCTACCACGAGCGCTAAATTAAGCAATTTATCAGCCAATGGTTTCATTATGAAACTCTCAGAGCTACCCCAGCGTTTCATGATGAACCAATCGAGTTAAATTTGTGAACTGTGTCTTTCCTTGTTTAACGAGAGGCGGCGAAAAGCAATGAAATGTGAAACAAGGATTCGATTCGTCATCGGGTTAACAAAATTGATTGCTAAGTCAAGTCAAAGCTCTTACTACTAGAGCCAACCGAGCACGGCATCTCTTCTCACCGTCAGGCTCATTATAAAAATGGTTCATGCAAATAATAAGGATCAATAACGTGGAAAAAATCTTAATCTCACCCAGCAAATACATTCAAGGCAAAGGCGCTATTCATCAAGTAGCTCGTCATGTTACGGGCTTTGGTCAACGGGCTTTCGCGATCACCGACCCGATGGTTCTACCGCTGGTTGAAGATAGCCTAGCCACTCAGTTTGCTGGCCTCGACATGCATCTCACCCTATCGCCTTTTCATGGTCAATGTAGCCGCAATGAAATTGAACGCTTAGTTCAGATCGCCAAAGAGGATCAGGCGCAAGTGATTATGGGCATCGGTGGTGGCAAGGCGCTTGATACGGCGAAAAGTGTCGCTTACTACTTAGGTTTACCTGTGGTGATCATCCCGACCCTTGCCTCTACCGACGCACCGACTAGCTCACTGGCGGTGATCTACACCGAACAAGGCGAATTCAGCGAATACCTATTTTTCCCCGCTAATCCGAATATGGTGTTGGTCGATAGTGAAATTATTGCCAAAGCTCCGGTACGTTTATTGGTTGCAGGAATGGGCGACGCGCTCGCCACTTACTTTGAAGCGCGGGCAGCGATTGCTTCTGGTAAGGCTACCATGGCTGGAGGCCTCGCCACTAAAGCCGCTTTTGCGATTGCTCAAACCTGTTATCAAACACTAATGGAAGATGGCTACAGCGCGATGATGGCGGGGAAACAAGGTCTGGTGACTCCAGCGATGGAAAACATCATTGAAGCCAATACCTATTTAAGTGGCATCGGTTTTGAGAGCTGCGGGCTGGCGGCCGCACACGCGATTCATAACGGTTTAACCGTACTGGAAGAGTGTCATCACCTCTATCATGGTGAAAAAGTCGCGTTTAGTACCTTAGTTCAATTGGTATTAGAGAATGCACCTAAAGAAGAGTTTGCCGAAGTGTTGGCTTTCTGCCGTCAAGTGGGTTTACCGACCAACTTGCATGAAATGGGCGTGACCACCATCGACCTACCACAAATCATGGCGGTATCAGAAATGGCCTGCGCCGAAGGCGAAACCATTCATAACATGCCATTCCCAGTGAGTGCAGACCAAGTCTATGCGGCGATACTCACCACCCATGCCTTAACCACCGCCTAACGATACTCTTTATCCCCCATCTTGTTTGGGGGATTCGTTTTTTGGTGAGCTTCTTGTTACGATATCCCCAGCCTCCCTACCCGCAGATGTATTTATGGTTGCCGATACCTATAAACAATGGAAAATTTTTGTCGATACTGGCTGGTTACCTACTAAAGGCCAGCAAACCGAACTCTATCAACAGTGGCAGCAAGCTAGCCAATTTTGCCAAGCGAAAGCTTGGCAACCACCCAAAAACTTAAGAGGCTCAACACTGAATGAGACTCTGCAGTCACAACAAAATCTACTCTGTTTTACTCAGCGAGTCTTAGATGCGATTACCGAAAAGCTACGCGCACCCGCCTGGTTATTTTGCATAACCAATGCACAAGGGATCACCTTACACCTGCAAGGGGCGGCAACAATTAGCCAAGCGCTATCAAACCTAGGTTTATGCGTCGGAGCAGATTGGACAGATAAACGGATCGGCAATCATGCCATCGAGCGCTGTTTGGTCACTCATCAAGCGCAGTTATCAAGCGGAGCCGAACATCTGAGTAAAGCACTGCATCCTTGGTTTTTCTCGGCGGTGCCTATTTTCGATCCCATGGGCGAGTTACTGGCAAGCTTGACGTTAATTGGGGAAACCCAACAACACACCATGATGATCGATGCATTAATCGAAAGTGCCGCTCGGGAAATTGAAACGCTACTCAGCTCAGAGCAGCGCCTCACTCAAGCCAATACGCTACTGACCCAGCGTGATGTACTGTTAGAAGGAATAGAGCAAGGCGTGGTCACTTGGCAAGCGTCAGGATACGTGCAATACATTAATCACTGTGCTCGGCAGTGGTTGGGCTTAGATGAAAGTCATATTGGCCTACACATTGAAGCGTTATTTCATTTTCCGCCCGTGGTTGAGCAAGCCTTAGCAGAGAGAACCAAACTGGAAAAAGTCGAAGTCATGGTCGATTGTCAGCATCAATTGCTGAAAGTGATCCTCTCACTTAAACCACTCAGTAGCGGTGAAGTGATGGCGCTGTTTCATCCTAGCGAACCACTCACCCAGCCTCATGAACGTCACTTTATTGGCGGCGACTATTGGCAACCGGGCGAAAACCTGTGGTTATTAGAAGGCCACCCATGTCAGCAGCGGATTGAAAAAGCGGCAAAAGTCTCAGTGCCAGTATTACTGCAAGGCGAAGATGGCGTCGGTAAACTCTCGCTCGCGTTAGCCATTCACCATAAGAGCCAACAACGTCTCGCTCCACTGATGATTATTGATTGTGCGGCCTTACAACCCGAACAATTGGCGCAAGCGCTATTGGGTGATGATCAGCAAAGTCAGCCATCGAAATTTGAATTGGCCTACAATGGCACACTGATTGTAGAACATGTCGAGTATCTACCGCCTACCTTACAAGCGAGCTTATTAGCGATTTTAAAAACCGGGTTTCTCACTCGTTTACATAGTCAGCAAGTGATTCCCGTTAATGTGCGGGTGATCAGCACCAGCAGTGCTGATTTAGACAAGTTAGTCGAATCAGGGTTGTTTAGCCGTCAATTGTGTTACGCCATGCAAGGGATTGAGGTGTGTATTCCTCCGCAGCGTGAAGCGCTTGATTATACTCGTAGCCTTATCTCGCATATTGTCGACCGAGCCAACTACACGCTTGCCGCTGACGCTTTGCAAAGGCTGTTGGATTATAGCTGGCCCGGTAATCGCAGTGAGCTATTGAGTGTGATGGACAAAGTTCTGCTCAGTTCGGCTCATCGCGTTATCCGCCTTGGCGATCTGCCCGATAGAATTCGTCAACGCACCGACCAAGCGCAACCCATTCAAAGCCTCGAATTAATGGAAAAAAATGCCATTATTCATGCGTTAAAACATCATCAGGGTCACTTGCAACAAACCGCTAAAGCATTGGGCGTTGGCCGGACAACCTTATGGCGTAAGATCCGCAAATACGACATTGATGAAACCGCGATTATTGAATCTTCTTAGCTAACGATCAGATAGACCTGACATCAATCCTATCCAATCAATGTAAACTGGCACCAAATATGCTTAATAAAAATAACTCAGCGCTCACTCGTCATCATGCTGAATACCACGTTTAGAGGAAAGCATTATGGGCCATCTCTATAAAATTGAATCTTACAGCGAAGAAGCCGTGCGAACACTTGCTCAATTCATTCAAGCCAAAGGGGGCAAATGCTGCATCGCAGGGTTTGCGGTGATCACCAATCACCCTTTCAAAGAAAGAGACGCCGGGCGTTTACTGCCATTGATTGGCAAAGTCACCGATAATCTCACCGAATGGGATAAAAGTCAGTTCGAAGTGCTGGATAATCAGATCGCTTGTTAATTCATTCGTCACTGCTAATAACAAACCAAAGCGGCTTATGTCTTTTAACTGAGCAACAACCATTAAAGACATAAGCTACGGCTTTAATAAAAAGCAAAGCAGTGTAATAATCAACCAGGCGATATGCAACAGTTTCATTTTGCAACGCAGATTGCACCTAAAATGGCGCTATTTCGACTGCAAGGTCATATCGAGACCGTACTTGCTAACTATAGATAGAAAGATATGCTTCAATGACGACATAAAAAAAGGAGCTCAATCAGCTCCTTTTTAGTTGATACGGGATAAAATTACCCAAGAAAATTTACGCTTGCCAATCAAGAATCACTTTGCCGGAAGCCCCGCTGCGCATGGCATCGAAACCCTGTTGGAAATCATCGACCTTGAAATGGTGAGTGATGATTGGGGTTAAATCTAAGCCCGATTGAATAAGACTCGCCATCTTGTACCACGTTTCGAACATTTCACGACCGTAAATGCCTTTGATGACTAAGCCTTTAAAAATCACTTGATTCCAATCAATCGCCATCGATGAAGGTGGAATGCCCAGCAATGCCACACGTCCACCATGATTCATGGTTTGCAGCATTGAGCTAAACGCACTTGGCACTCCAGACATTTCAAGGCCAACATCGAAGCCTTCCGTCATGCCGAGTTCGTTCATCACATCTTCAAGCTTTTGCTCAGCCACGTTAACCGCTCGCGTTACACCCATTTTGCGCGCTAAATCTAGGCGGTATTCGTTCACATCGGTGATCACCACATGACGAGCGCCAACGTGTTTCGCCACCGCCGCCGCCATAATACCGATTGGACCCGCACCAGTAATGAGTACGTCTTCTCCCACTAAATCAAACGACAAAGCCGTGTGCACCGCATTACCAAACGGGTCAAAGATAGACGCAAGATCATCAGAAATACCATCGGGGATCTTAAACGCGTTAAACGCTGGTATCACTAAATACTCTGAGAATGAACCAGTGCGGTTCACCCCTACGCCAATGGTATTGCGGCAAAGGTGAGTACGGCCACCACGGCAATTACGGCAGTGACCACACGTAATATGCCCTTCACCAGAAACGCGATCCCCTATCTCAAAACCGCGAACTTCTTGACCAATGCCAACCACTTCACCGACGTATTCATGACCCACCACCATCGGCACAGGGATGGTTTTTTGCGACCATTCATCCCAGTTGTAAATATGCACATCAGTGCCACAAATAGCAGTCTTTTTGATTTTAATCAGTAAGTCATTATGACCCAGCTCTGGCATATCGACTTCGGTCATCCAGATGCCTTGCTCGGGTTTTAGCTTTGCTAATGCTTTAATTTTCATTTGATAAGCCCCATCTCTTGGCCGACTTGAATAAAGACGTCAATCGCTCTGTCGAGCTGCTCGCGACTATGAGCCGCTGACATTTGCGTGCGGATCCGCGCCTGACCTTTTGGTACCACCGGGAATGAAAAACCAACCACGTAAATGCCCTTCACTAATGCACGCTCAGCAAACTCAGCGGCCACTTTCGCATCACCCAGCATAATCGGGATGATCGCATGATCAGCGCCGCCCATGGTAAAACCTGCCGCTTCCATACGAGTACGAAAATGCGCTGCGTTGCTCCACAATTTATCGCGCAGCTCACCACTCTCAGCTAATAGATCTAAAACTCGCAGAGAGGCGGCGACAATTGCTGGTGCAACCGAGTTTGAGAACAGATAAGGACGCGAACGCTGGCGCAGCCAATCAATCACTTCTTTCTTACCGGAAGTATAACCACCAGAAGCGCCGCCCATGGCTTTGCCTAGCGTTCCGGTAATAATATCAATTCTGTCGATAACGTTATGATATTCATGCGTACCGCGGCCATTTGCGCCCATAAAGCCCACCGCATGGGAGTCATCCACCATCACCAAAGCATGATACTTGTCCGCTAAATCACAAATCGCTGGCAAGTTCGCCACTACGCCATCCATAGAGAAAACGCCATCTGTGACAATCAGTTTATGGCGTGCGCCCGCTTGATCAGCGGCAATCAGCTGCTGCTCCAACTCTTGCATGTTGTTATTGCTATAACGAAAACGCATCGCTTTACATAAACGAACGCCATCAATGATCGAAGCGTGATTGAGCGCGTCAGAGATGATGGCGTCTTCTTTATCAAGTAACGTTTCAAATAACCCAGTATTCGCATCAAAACACGAGGTATAAAGAATGGTGTCTTCTTTACCCAAAAAGGCTGATAGCTTCTCTTCAAGCTGCTTATGGATATCTTGCGTACCACAGATAAAACGTACCGAAGCCATCCCGAAACCATGGGTCGCCATGCCTTGCTGGCCCGCTTCAATCAAAGCCGGATGGTTCGCCAAACCAAGATAGTTATTGGCACAAAAGTTAAGTACTTCTTGACCGGTTGAGATAGAAACCGCCGCTTGTTGCTGTGAGGTGATCACGCGTTCAGATTTATAGAGGCCTTCGGTTTTAACATCATCCAGCTGTTGGCGTATTTGTTGATAAAAATCACAAGACATTGCATTTTCCTTATTGGTTGCCGTTATCTCCAGCAGATTAGATAGTCAGTGTAATAGAAGCCTATGAATGGGATTATCTCGCTTTGCGGAAAAGCATTCATGAACTTAATTCACAAATAGACTTCATTGACTAATAACTAGCGACCAATGTACTCAACCATCGCATAAGAGCAAGCGATACCGCTCGACGAACGCCATAAGAATAAAAAAGCCTGAAGACACAAAGCATCTTCAGGCTGACTCGATGACTAAAAAACACGCAAGAGGTTAAAAGTTAAAATATTGCAGTCCATTACCAGGAGCTAACAACGTTTGTGAAATATAGCGATGAGTCGCCGTGGTTGGATGGGTGACATCCCAAAATACAAATTTATCTGAACCATCACGAGCACAGGTATTGGTGAGCGGGTGACGATATAAATAATCTGCTGCAGAAGAACGGGTGAGATTCAAGCAGGGTTCACTGGCATTGGTAAAACCATGCTTTTCAGGTTCAGCGACCATTGAATCAAATAATGCATGAGTATCAAAGAGATGAATCGCGTAACCTTGTACGATATATTGCGCGGTTAGCTGCTTTAAAATGGTATTCAATGCGGTAATTTTACCGCGAATTAAATCAATTTCCGCCGGTGTCGAATAGGTAAACTGCGGTGCTTTAGTCACATCTGGTAGCGTCATCATTAAAATATTTTGCGCCCCCGATTGCGTTAAACGTTGTAACGCTGTCGTAAAGTCTGCCTCAACCTCAGCAACATCGCGGTTATAATTCATAAAATCATTCAAACCAAAGACCAAAGTATATAAGGTATTTTCTGGACGGTAATTTTGTGCTTTACCCATGTACTGTAAATAAGAATCTACTTGCCCAGTGACACCGGTTAAAGCCACGTACTGATTAGCCCCAGCTGCACCACCAACCGCCCAGTTATAGACCGGCATGTTTTTAGACTGAGCAAGGTACTCTGTCCATACCAACCCATTAGAAAAATGCCCTAAAAACCAACTATTTGGATTCGGAAAACGCCACTGAGCGGCATTAAAAATATTGCCCGTATCCGATAAGCTATCACCAAACGCGACAATCTTGTTGATTTGATTAGCCTGCATCACAGGATCATTCGACCAAATCGTATGATTTAAAGATAAACGATTATCCGCCGCATAAAAGGTAATATCCGCATTATCATGGTTAATGCTTAAAGTGTGTTCGCAGCGCTGACGAATGGTATTTTGTGAGGTCTGAGTATAAAACATATTTTTTAACCCGACCGAGCTCCACCAGTAACCTTCCAAGGTAAAATAACTGCCGTCATTATTTGTCGCCCACTGCCAATCGGTTGCAGGATCATTACGACTATAACTCGTGCGATACCAGCAACGCACATAGGTATAAGTTTGTCTACCTGTAGGAGCCACTGAATAATTTGACTGCGCAGCTTCAGGAATAGCAAAAGTAGGCATAACCGATGTACCAATAGGTAAAGTTACACTTAAAAGAAACGTTAATATATTCATATTTATACCCCATATGTATACGGTAGATAATTGGTACATCATTATCTGATTAGTGAATCAAAACATATTAACCTGAGTTATATGACAATAAGTAGTGACTGATAAAAATTGTGGCACTAAGGTCAAATTCGCGATTCTCCTATCGTCATTTATTTTCATACCGATATCATCCTGATAAGAAAAAACAAAATAACCACATAAATATCAGTGGGTTAATCAGAACCTATTAACTTAATTCGTTTATTTTGTGATCTTATTTCAATAAAAATACTAATTATAATTGTTTTCTTTTCTGTTTAATTATTTTGCGCTATACGTGATCAAGTCATTAGTCTTGATTATGAAATCTCGCGCAGTGACATGATTAAAATATGAAATGTTCGCGGTTGATTATACGATCTGACCAACCGACTTGACGTTGCTGACAAATCCATGATTATCCATGAGTATCAGTAACAACACGATTGGAGTGAGTGAACCAAATAGCGCAGTAGCTGCAAGTCAACTGGGTAATATCGGATGATCAACCTGCAAAAATATCGCTCAAAAAGGACAGGGCAAATGATAAAAAAAAACCAATTAAAACGTTACGTTAAACTAGGTACAATAGCGATTGTCGCCGGTAGTGCGACTTCCGCGATGGCTCACCCAACGCTGGCATTTGATGAAGCGAGTATTCCTACTCGTTACATTGTCAAATTTAAACAAGATGAACAGCCATTCTCGATGGCCAATAACCCATTCTGGGGCCCACGAATTGGTCAGCAAGCTCTATTATCACAGATACAAGCCAGTGATATTGAACCTATTGGTCATGATGCTTTATACAGCGCGAAACTTGCAGAAGAGCGCGTTGAAGCCCTCCGTTCACGCCCCGATGTCGAGTATGTAGAAATCGACCCACCGCGTTTTTTAATGAGCGAAACCACACCTTGGGGTTACTTTGCCGTTAAAGCCGATCAGTTAGAGGATAGTCAAGCTGATAATCAAACCATCTGTATCATTGATTCTGGTTACGACCTCGCCCATAACGATTTGAGCGGTAACCGAGTCACAGGGACGAACGATCGTGGAACTGGGCAATGGTACATTCCGGGTAGCAGCAATGCCCATGGCACCCATGTCGCGGGTACGATTGCCGCCATCGCCAACAACGAAGGTGTAAAAGGCTTACTACCAAATCAAAATGTTAACCTACATATTGTCAAAGTATTCAATGAATCTGGTTGGGGCTATTCATCGACGCTCGTGCGAGCGATTCAAACCTGTGCGGATAATGGGGCAAAAATTGTCAACATGAGCTTAGGGGGTAGTCAATCAAGCCGCACCGAACAAAATGCAATGAATGCATTGTATGAACAAGGCGTATTAATGATTGCCGCTGCGGGTAACTCTGGTAATACCGCACACAGTTATCCTGCCTCTTATGATTCAGTGATGTCTGTCGCTGCCGTCGACAGCAATTACGATCATGCTTCGTTCTCTCAAGCCACTAACCAAGTAGAAATCGCTGCGCCTGGAGTTGCCGTACTCTCTACCGTCAGTGTAGGTGAAGGGGTTTTATCAACAATAATCACTGAAGATCGTGATTATTTTCGCCGTGGTGTCGTGCCACATAATCGCTTAAATAATAATGGCTTTGGTTTTGAATCGGCACCGATTGCGGGGCAATACACCGCACCTTTAGCGTTATGTGATACGAGCTCTGGTCGCTATCAATGTGGCGATATGCGTGGCAAAATTTGTCTCACTGAACGAATCGCTAATGAAACGCCATCCGTTCGTCCAGAAATTAATGCTGTTGCAGCCTGTAACAATGCTGGCGCGTTAGCAGCGATTGTCTACAGTAATCAGCAACGTCCTGGCCTCCAAAACCCGTTTGTTCTCGATCAATACGACACTCATCCGTTATTGTCTGTCAGTGTTAATCGTAACTTAGGGCAAGAATTGGCGGCTTTAGTCGGGCAAGACATTACCGTATCCACTCGTACCGGTGAAGATTATCAGTACTATAATGGAACTTCGATGGCAACACCGCACGTTTCAGGCGTTGCAGGCTTAGTGTGGAGTTATCATCCACAGTGCTCTGCAAAACAAATCCGCCAAGCATTAACTCAAACCGCTCTGGATTTGGATGTCCCGGGTCGAGATAATCGCACTGGCTACGGGTTAGTGAATGCACTCGCAGCGAAAAACTATTTGGATGCGGGGTGTAATGGTCCGCGAGGTTAATTCCTCTCGTTAGGCTTAAAATGTCAGGTCGTCAAACGGCGCGATCCCCTTGATTTACTGTCCATGTTATCTTGGGGATCGTTATTTTCAAAACATAAACGATGATAAGACGACACCCTATCCAAACCTCTAAAAGTCGCAGGCAGGGTGAACAAAGAGAAACCAACACCGCTGCAGCTTTAAAGAGGCAGAGGATATTGATTAAGGAAGAGAGGCCATTATGTTAGCATCCTTACTATTGATAATAACCAGCTTATCACCACTCCCCACTGCCACTCAGACCAATTTTCTTGCGGAGGATAGCACCATCGAACAAAATCAATCTACGTCACGTTTTTATGTCAAATACCATACCGATAAAAAAGCCGTGGCGCTCGAATTACTAAAAAGTTTGGAACTGACCTTAATTGATAGCTTCGATGACCAACAGGTGCTCGTCATCGAAGGTGAATCATCGATTGTCGAATTACTCAACGATAGTCCATCGATTGAATATACGGAACCCGTTCCTATTCGCTCCCTTTTTTAATGATTAGCGGGTTATTGAGGGAGGGGATTACATCACCTTTCATATAAATAATGACTAATTAATCAATGGCATATATCCCACACTGCATTCTCCCTACAAAATCTCTGGCACAAGTCACAAAAGTAAATATTAATAATGATACATAGCGACGATTTGGTTATTAATCTGCCAAAATGATGCGCTTTTTCAAAATAACCGCATTGCACTCTGTAAAGTAAACAACCATATTGCCGATGATTTCGTCTCTGTGTTGCCACGAGAAAAAATGAACCGATCACTATTGTTAAAAGTACTGTTGTTAAAAGCGGTAAGCAAAACCAATCCTCCTTCCTAAGTTGGGAGTTGAGGTTAATATTATTAACACTTAATTAGATAAGCACAGGCACTATGCTTAACACCAAACTTATCAGTCTACTTCCTGATCTTGCGACGTTTATACTGGTCGTCAACGAAGGCAGTTTTACTGCTGCTGCTCATAAGCTTGGGGTCACTCCCTCAGCGCTCAGTAAACTGATCACTCGCTTAGAGCTGGCTCTCAATGTCAAACTGTTTGAGCGTACCACGCGAAAATTAATGATCACTCAAGCCGGGCAACGGGTTTACGACCAATGCTTAGTGATGATTAACGCGGCTCAACAAGCCGTTGACTTATCTGATGCTGATCATAGTGAGCCATCCGGTTCACTGACCGTCGCCGCCCCTGAAGCTTTTCTGCATTCGGTGCTGCAGCCTTTTGTACTGCCTTTTCTTAAGCAATATCCTTATATCCAATTAAAACTACGCGCCGCCGATGGTGAAATCGATTTATTTCGACATAATATTGACGTCGCCTTTAAGCTGACCGATAAACCCGATGAAAATTTAGTGATGCGTGAACTCTGTAAAACAAATTTGGTGCTATGCGCTAGCCCAGATTATCTTCAGCAACGTGGAGTACCCGCTCATCCCACTGAACTCATCAAGCACGACTGTCTCTATTTAGCTGAAACCGAACGCGATCATATTTGGGATTTTCTTAAAGAGGATGAATTTCATACCGTTGCTGTCACCGGTCGATACGCAGTCAATCAATCCCAAATCCGCTTAAATGCGGTAAAAAGTGGCTTAGGGATTGGTATCTTTCACGATTTTGTAGTTCAAGATGCCATCGCCGAGGGAAAAGTGGTGCAACTGCTGCAAAACTGGACGATAAAAAGTAACTACCACGGAGCGATTGCCATGCAATATGCTCAGACTAAATACATGCCAGCGCGCTTAAGAGTTTTCATCGACTTTGTCTTAGCCCATTTAAAACCCAAATTAACCATGCCGATGCCCGAATAAATCAAGCCCAAGCAATGAGCTTGGGCTTGATGATAACAAAAGGTAAATCGTTAGCGTCTTCGATGGTATTCCATACGTAATTGATCAACTTCTCTCAAGGTGAGCTTAGCTTGAGCTAACTGACCGCTGTCAAGTTCATCACTCAACCGATCCAACACCGCTATTAGCTTAGTGAATCCTTCTTGATAAACATCATGTCGACGAGGAGGATATTGACCTTGTTGGGCTTTATTTACTAACTCCGTTAACTTAGTCACTGGCACTTGCATTTCTTGCACGGTTTGCGCGCTCGCTGCCTGAGAAAATTCAGCTCTCATTTGACGCATCACCTGTCGTAAGTCAACATCGGTAGCCCATACTTGACTACTCAACAGTAATCCGATTGTTAACCACACACTCGATTTAATGATCCTTTTTTGCATCACTGGCTTCCTTGTTATTATCGTATTAGTTATTTGCTATTTGCTATTTGCTATTTGCTATCCAAGACTTCTACTGCACCATTATAGTCAATGCTTGAAAAAAGTGACGTCTCCAAAAGTCGAAAACCACTCATGGATCGATACGACTTATCCCAACACATCATTAACGATAATAATCCTGATATTCGCTAATTCTGGCTCTTCCTCTTAATGCTAAAAAATCCAAAAACTGTACAGGAGTATGAGTAATCACTTTAGCGCTATCCATCGCTAAGCTGTCTAACAACTCACTGGCTAATGTCAGGTTACCAACATCATGACAAAAATGGGCGTCACTGCCCGTAGTTAACCATGCTCCGTGCTTTTTGGCTTCTTCGGCTATCTGATAGCAACGATCAACACTGCCCACTCGACTGTGGCCTTTTAGGGTACTGTTATTAATTTCTATCGCCACATGATGCTCAGCAGCACAAGCGACGACCGCTGCGAAATCAAAATCAAAATTCGGATTCCCCAAATGGCCGAGCGCATCCACTCGACCACTTTTGATGGTATTGATTAACGCTTGGGTATGGGTTGCTTTATCTCTGGGTTTAAATACGGGCTCATGAAAGCTGGCGATCACCCAATCGAGATTTTGATCAACAGAAGGATGGAGATCGATCTCTCCTTGAAGATTAAGTATATTCGCCTCAACCCCACGTAATATCGCCACATCATGAAGAAATCGCGGCAAAATACGTTGGTTGGAAAAAAACCAGTAATGGGGAGCGCCCGGCATCGAATGGGCATGGTCAGTGGTACAAAACATCGGCAGCCCTTTCTCCTGAGCCGCTTTGGCATTTTCAATCAAGGTACTATAAGCGTGACCACTGGCGTAGGTATGGGTATGAGTATCGACGGCAAGTTTCATAATCAACTCCCTTTATTTAGTGAGCTTACAGTTTACCAGTCCTCCCCTCGGCTTACCAATCGGCTGCCATACGAGTTCGCTACGAATCTATTGTTCTATCCAATTCCTACTCAATAAAGTCAGGTTAGATTCACACAATCGATCAGCCACCTTGGCAAGTCAATCGACGTGAACAATACTTACTCCATTGCATAGCTTAGGGCATCGTCATGGTGAAGCGTTATTTCTCTCTCAGCATACAAATCAGCACACTATTTATGGTGTTAGTGAGCTTGATTGGTATCACTCTTATTTCCATCAGTTATTACCATTCACGTCAACTGATGGGTAATATCGCGGATAATATCAGCCATGAAAATAGCACAAAGGTTGAAGTTGCCTTTCAACAAAGTATTACTCCTATTTTAACCACTCTCGATTTTATGGCATTAAGTCATTTTATTGAAATGGAGCAACTACCAACGGAAAATTCTCATTTTTTAGCTTCACTACGTTTAGTGTTTGAACGCAATGATAATCTTGTCGCCCTCTATTTTGGTAATCACAAGGGTGATTTCACCATGATTCGTCCACTCTTCAACCCACAAACTCGATTACGCTTTCAAGCACCTGATCAGGCTACGCTATTCATTAATCAAACTAGAACCAATGGGCAAGATACGGTTATTTTCTTAGATAACGATTTTCAGACCATTGATCGCCGTGAACATGGTAACAATACCTTTGATCCGCGTGAGCGTCCTTGGTATCAAAATGCCCATGAGGATGGTCAGATTCGTTTAACGGACCCCTATTTTTTCCACTTTCTACAAACTTTTGGAGTGACTCTTTCACGTCGTTCAAGGGATAACAGCACTGTAGTCGGCGCAGACTTCACTCTTGATAGCTTATCTCAACAATTGGCGACGATTGCTTACTCGGCTAACACTCAATTAGCCTTATTTGATCAACAGTTTCGTCTTTTAGCCGAACATAATAGTCCATTATCATTAACCGATGATGCGTTGATCACCCATCAAAAATTATCCACCAGTGTCTTTGCCGGTGTAGCACAACGTGTTACCCAACAAGCGATCTTTAGCGATGTGGCTTTTAATGGGCAAACCTGGTCGGTTACCTTAATCCCTATTGCATTAAGTCCACACGTTCAATTATCGTTAGCTCAAGCAACCCCCCAAAAGGAACTTCTTGCCGCATTGCTCAGTATGCGTAATCGACAAATTGGGGCCGCTTTTATGATGCTCGGCTTAGGTTTCATTATCGTTTGGTTTGTTGCTCAGCGTCTTGCTCGTCCCCTCAGTAACTTAGTTGTCCAAACCGATAATATCTCTCGTTTTGATTTCCAAAAAACTCGCTATCCGAAAAGCATCATTAAAGAAGTAGCGGATTTAACGAAATCCATCGAATTAATGGAACATACCTTACATGATTTACTGCGCTTGCTGCGTGATACCGCCTCTAACCAAGACTTTGAGGTATTTGCAAAAACGATTACTCATCAAAGCTATTTGATCACCAAAGCTGAAACGATTTTGCTCTATACCTACAACCACGAGCAGCAGCATTTCACCACGGCGGCCAATCATGCGATCATTCCGTTTAAAATTGACATTAATTCACTGGTGCAAAATACACCTTGGTTATTGGCTGAACTTCGCCAAGGACAAACGGTACATTTGAATCGCAACGACAATGTGTTGTTCCCACTGAAAGAGCAGCTCTATAACAGCGACATTTATCTCTTCCCGCTGCTCAATAAATCACGCCAATTGATTGGTGTGTTGAATTTAGGTTACGAACGAGCCATCACTAAAGCTCAAGCGGATAAACATGCCTTCCTGCGTGAAGTGCTCAGTTTTGCTGAAATTGCCAAAGATAATATTGATAAAATGCAGCAACAAAAGCAGATGCTTAATGCGTTTATCACTTTGATCGCTTCGGCGATTGATACTAAATCGCCCTATACCGGCGGTCACTGCCAACGAGTGCCTGAATTAACCAAAATGCTCGCTAAAGCTGCCACTAAAGATAAGCGCTATTTCCCTGATTTCACCTTATCAGCCGAGCAGTGGGAAGAATTAATGCTCGCCGCTTGGATGCACGATTGCGGTAAAGTCACCACTCCAGAATTCGTGGTCGATAAAGCCACCAAACTGGAAACCATTTATGATCGAATTCATGAAGTACGCATGCGCTTTGAACTGCTTAAAGTTCAGGCTGAAGCCGATTACTGGCAAGGGCTCGCTACCGGAGGCGACCCTGATTTACTTAAAAAAACGCTCTCTGAGCAACAGCAAGCCCTTGATGATGATTTTGCCTTTGTCGCACAGTGCAACATCGGTAGTGAATCAATGACGGATCAAGATATCGCCCGTCTTGAACAGATTGCTCAACGGCAATGGAAGCGTACCTTAGACGATCAGATTGGTATTTCTTGGTTAGAAGCACAGCGCCACACCAACAAGCCCGATTTACCGGTGATGGAAAACGTGCTCGCCGATAAAATCGTTCACCAGATCCAGTGGGATAGCGATCCGCTAGCCACAATAGAACAAGAAGGCTTTGTGCTTAAGCCCAAACCGCTGCGCTATAACCGAGGTGAGCTGTATAACCTCAGAGTGCGCCGCGGCACCTTAACCGAAGAAGAGCGGTTTATGATTAACGATCACATTGTACAAACCATTGTGATGCTAAAACGGCTTCCCTATCCTGAGCACCTCAAGCAAGTGCCTGACATTGCAGGTGGTCACCATGAACGTATGGACGGTAAAGGCTATCCACGAGGATTAAACGAACAGCAACTGTCGATTCCTGCGCGGATCATGGCGATTGCTGATGTGTTTGAAGCGCTGACCTCTAGCGATCGTCCCTATAAAAAAGGCAAGAGTCTGGAAGAAGCCATGCAAATCATGACGACGATGGCCACCAGTGGGCATATTGATCCTAAACTCTATCTGCTCTTTTTAGAACAACACGTGTATCTCGATTATGCACAACAGTTTCTAACCAACATAGAATTAGCTAGCTTTGACCCCTCATCCTACATCACGACCGTAAAAACCTATTTACGAGATAGCGTTAATATTTAATCGATTGCGCTATCAATAGTTGATGTGTGTCAAATTGTCGTAGACAATACCCTCCTCGCTTAATCACGCTAGCCAGCGTGATTAAGCCATACCTCACGACTTGGACGTATCGCCTCAAGTGGTCAGGTATATCGGTTTTGACGATACCAACAATAGTCAAAACCTACTTTTTATTTTGGTATTGCGCTGCTAGGGTTGGCGCATGCTAAGTACCTCGTTTTTAAGGGAAAGATGATGGTAATACCTGAAAACAGTTGCATCGTAATTTTTGGTGCATCGGGCGACCTAACTTATCGAAAGTTAGTGCCTGCTCTGTATCATTTATATGCAAGTAAGCAACTACCTGAATCCTTTACTATTTTAGGTGTCAGTCGTACAGAGTACAGTGACGATTCTTATCGTGAAAAATTAAAACGCTCACTGCGTGAATTAGAGCAAACCGAGCCAGCTATTCTTGATGCCTTTTGTGAACATCTTCACTATCAAGCACTTGATACGTCCGATATGGACGATTATGCCAAACTCTCAACGCGTTTGACTGAGCTCGCCGAGCAGTATCAACAACAGCAACGCAATACCTTATTCTATCTCGCCACCCCACCGAGTTTATATGGCGTCATTCCTGCCTGCCTCGCGGCTCATGGCTTAAATGACGAACAAGACGGCTGGAAGCGCTTGATCATCGAAAAACCCTTTGGTTACGATTTGCAGTCAGCTCAAGCGCTCGATATTGAAATTCATCGTCACTTTGCCGAACACCAGATTTATCGCATTGACCATTATTTGGGTAAAGAAACGGTGCAAAACCTGCTGGTATTCCGTTTTGCCAATGGCATGTTTGAACCCCTTTGGAACCGTAATTTTATTGATTACGTCGAAATCACTGGCGCGGAATTTTTAGGGGTTGAAGAGCGTGGTGGCTATTACGATGGCTCTGGCGCCGTGCGTGATATGTTCCAAAACCATTTGCTGCAAGTGTTGGCGATGGTCAGTATGGAACCACCTGCAGAAATCAATGCCAACTCTATCCGTAATGAAGTAAACAAGGTTTTACAAAGCTTACAACCTCTTTCAGAGGCGGATTTACGCAATAACCTCGTACTGGGTCAATATACAGAATCAGACATTCGTGGCCAGTTCCTCCCCAGTTATCGAGACGAGCCGGGCGTTGCCGATGATTCGCGCACTGAAACTTATGTTGCGCTGAAAATGTTCATCAACAACTGGCGTTGGAATGGGGTTCCGTTTTATGTGCGCTCTGGCAAACGCCTGCCAACCCGCGTGACCGAAGTGGTTATTCACTTCAAACGTACCCCCCATCCAGTGTTTGGCCAAAATGCGCCTGACAATAAGCTGATCATCCGTATTCAGCCTGATGAAGGCATTCAAATGAGCTTTGGCTTGAAAGAACCCGGCGCTGGATTTAAAGCCAAAGAAGTGTCGATGAACTTTCATTACACCTCACTGGCCGAAACCAAAATGCTCACCGCTTATGAGCGCCTTTTACTGGATGCGCTCAATGGTGATGCGACCTTATTTGCTCGCACCGATGCGGTGGAAGCGTGCTGGAAGTTTGTGCAACCAATCCTCGATTTCAAGCAAGATCCACAAGCATTGTTTGGTTATGCCTGCGGCACCTGGGGACCGATGGAAGCCGATCAATTACTGGCGCGAGATGGCCGCGCATGGCGTTTCCCTTGTAAGAATCTCACTGACACGGATTACTGCGAACTATGATCAATCATAAAATTTTTCAAACACCACAGCAGGTGGTGGATACGCTGGCGGATGAGATGCTGCGTTATAGCCAGCAGAACCAACCGGTACATATCTCCCTTTCTGGCGGTAGCACGCCAAAAATGCTCTTTCAACGACTCGCAAGTGCGCCCTACGCTGAAGCGATTAATTGGCAAAACCTGCATTTTTGGTGGGGTGACGAACGCTGCGTTGCAGCGGATGACCCAGAAAGCAACTATGGCGAAGCCAATGCGTTACTGTTTAGCCAAGTGGCGATCCCTGCACAAAATATTCATCGTATTCGCGGTGAAGCAGATCCACACACCGAAGCTGAGCGCTTTGCCGCTGAAATGCTGCAATGCATCACCAGCGAGAACGGTACTCCCGTCTTCGATTGGATATTACTTGGCGTCGGTGCCGACGGTCATACGGCGTCACTGTTCCCTGACGTGACGGATTATCATGACCCACATTTATCGGTGGTGGCAACTCAACCTCAATCAGGTCAGTTACGAGTATCAAAAACCGCCAAAGTTTTACAAGCGGCGAAACGGATCAGCTATCTTGTGCTTGGCGCAGGCAAAGCAGATATCGTCCATGAAATTCACACGACTCCTGCGGAAGAGTTACCTTATCCAGCAGCAAAAATTCAGTCGACAACGGGTGAAACCGAGTGGTTTTTAGATTTAGACGCAGCGAAAAAGATTGCGTAAAGGAGAGAAATAAATGAAAGGTGATATTGGTGTAATCGGCCTAGCAGTAATGGGCCAAAACCTAATTCTCAATATGAACGATCACGGCTTTAACGTGGTGGCTTATAACCGTACCACCGCGAAAGTGGATGAGTTTTTACAAGGCCCAGCCAAAGGCACCAAGATTGTCGGTGCTTACTCACTACAAGACTTAGTCGATAAGCTCGCCACGCCTCGCAAAGTCATGCTGATGGTCCGTGCTGGAGATGTGGTGGATGCATTTATCGATCAATTAGTTCCTTTACTCGATAAAGGTGACATCATTATCGACGGTGGTAATACCAACTTCCCAGACACCAACCGCCGTGTGGCCGCGCTACGCGAAAAAGGCATTCACTTCATTGGTACTGGCGTATCGGGTGGTGAAGAAGGCGCGCGCTTTGGCCCATCCATTATGCCCGGTGGCGCACCAGAAGCTTGGGAAGCGGTCAAACCGATTTTCCAAGGTATTTCAGCCAAAACTGAAGCCGGTGAACCTTGTTGTGATTGGGTAGGCAACGATGGCGCTGGTCACTTCGTGAAAATGGTTCATAACGGTATCGAATACGGTGATATGCAGCTCATCACTGAAGCTTACCAGTTTATGAAAGATGGCTTGGGTATGAACCACGACGAGATGCAAAAAGTCTTCGCCGAGTGGAACAAAACTGAACTTGATAGCTATTTGGTGGAAATTACCGCCGATATTCTTGGCTATAAAGATCAAGATGGCCAACCATTAGTAGAAAAAATCCTTGATACCGCTGGTCAAAAAGGCACGGGTAAATGGACGGGGATTAATGCCTTAGACATGGGTATTCCACTGACGCTCATCACTGAGTCCGTATTCTCTCGCTGCTTATCCGCACTTAAAGATCAACGCGTTGCAGCGGAACAACTGTTTGCAAAAACCATCACGCCAGTGGAAGGTGATAAGCAAGAGTGGGTTGATGCGCTTCGTCAAGCCTTGTTGGCATCGAAGATCATCTCTTATGCGCAAGGCTTTATGTTGATGCGTGAAGCCTCTAACGAAAACGGATGGGACCTTAACTACGGTAACGTAGCATTGATGTGGCGCGGTGGCTGTATTATTCGTTCCGCTTTCCTCGGTAATATTCGTGATGCGTTTGACGCCAATCCAGACATTGCTTTCTTAGGCTCTGATGCTTATTTCAAAGGAATTTTGGATAATTGCCTTGGCGCATGGCGTAAAGTCGCGGCGAAATCAATGGAAGTCGGCATCCCGATGCCGTGCATGACCTCAGCACTCACTTTCCTCGATGGCTATACCACCGCTCGTTTACCAGCGAACTTGCTGCAAGCTCAGCGTGATTACTTTGGCGCACACACTTATGAGCGTATTGATCGCCCACGGGGTGAGTTTTTCCATACTAACTGGACTGGTACTGGTGGTGACACCGCTTCCACGACATATGATGTCTAAACGATTGGCTAGCGAAAGGGTTGACTACTGATAAATTCATCCTTAGTATCTACGCCTAAAAAATAAGCATCAAGGAGGATGTTAACTGAGTTAACATCCTCTATTTTTTAGACTCCAACATCAACATTGAGATCCAACGATGACCATTAACAAGTTCTATGTATTTGTCCCACAGGCAGTGGAAGAAGACGCACATACGGAAAGTGAAGTGCAATCAGCAATGGAAGCTCAACGTCAAGCATTGGTAAAACAAGCGCAACAACAAGGCGCACTGGCTTAATCAATAAGCGGAGCCAGCTCATTGCTCGCTCTGCTTACCTCTCTTTACTTACTCTTCACGTTTATCTATACCCAAATCACTTGGAGTTGCAGGTAGGACGGGGATATCACTATAAAACAATATCCTGCCAGTCATGACTAGAAAAGTAATCCGCTAAATGATCGATCAATGCCCTGACCGCCGGTGATAAATGTCGCCTTGACGGATACAAAGCATAAATCGACATGGTTTTTGGCTGCCAGTCAGCTAAAACCGATACCACCTCACCTTTTGCTAACGCACCACTGGTTAAATACGTTGGCTGCAACGCGATACCCATGCCATGCACGGCAGCATGCAGCAAAGTGGTCGCCTCATTGGCGGTCAAGCGGCAGCTCACTTCCACTGATTGTAATACCTCATCTTGCGTGAGATGCCAAATATGTCGCTCGAAATTTTTATATCCTAAACAAGCGTGTTGAGCGAGATCGCTCGGCTGGGTGATCGCCGGATGCGCAGCTAAATAACTGGGCGCAGCCACTAATATCGACTCACATTTTGCTATCGGGCGACCAATTAGCGAGGGATCCGGATCGGCGGCAATCCGAATCGCCAAGTCAATCCGCTCAGCAATCAGATCTGCCGTTTTATCTTGCACATCAATATCGACCTCAACTTGCGGATACTTGGCGAGGAACGGCTTTACCGCCGGAATTAACTGCGCAAAACCAAATGACATGCTGGTCGCAATCCGAATTTTTCCCGCTAAGGACTGACTATCCATCAGTTGATGTTCTAACTGCTGAGCTTGCTCTACCCAGAGTTTAATCGCCTCTAAACACTGCTCTCCAGCAGTGGTTAACGACACCTTACGTGTGGTTCGATTCAGTAATCGCGTTTGTAACCAGCTTTCCATGGTTTCAATGTGCCGAGTCACCATCGGCCGCGAAATATCCAGTCGATCGGCTGTGGCTGTGAAGCTTTGCGTAAGCGCAACGTCGAGAAATACTTGAGCCGCGGTCAGTTTATCCATCGTATTAGTTCGAATTAAGAAACAATGATGTCAATTATTAGCTATATATCCGAACAAGTCTAATTCGTATGATAGCTCCCGAACCGATAACCCACTTTCGATACTCTATTTTAGGATAAATAATCATGAAAAAACTGACTCTACTGACCGCAACTACACTGATCAGCAGCACTGCATTTGCGGCGCAGCAACCTTTAACACTGGACGTTTACAACGCCGATGGCAATAGCTTTCATGTAAACTCAACCTTAGTTTACGGCGCAACAGAAGCCATGGTGATCGATACTGGCTTTACCAAAGCCGATGCCTTACGCATTGCCGCTAAAGTCATCGATTCAGGCAAAAACCTAACCACGATTTTTATTAGCCAAGCGGATCCTGATTACTATTTTGGCGCGGAAGTATTGCATGAGCTATTCCCTGATGCCAAAGTCCTCACCACTCCGGGAGTTCGCGCGACAATTGAAGAAAAGCTGGATGGTAAATTAGCATTCTGGGCTCCGAAAATGGGCACTAACGCGCCAGTGAAGCCGGTATTGCCTACCGCTTATCATGGTAAAACACTGACGATTGATGGACAAACTATTGAGATCCACGATGCTGAAGGTGAGCTAGCCCATCGCCCTTACTTATGGATCCCAGCCAACAAAGCCATTTTGGGCAATGTGGCGGTCTACGGTAACGTTCACCTATGGATGGCCGATGCGCAAAGCGATGCGAGCCGTCAAGCGTGGGCACAGCAGCTTGAGCGCATGCAAGCCTTAAAACCAGAAGTGGTGATCCCTGGTCACATGATTGCCGGCACTCCATTAGATGCCTCAGCGATTAGCTTTGCTCAGCGCTATTTAACAGATTTTGCTAAAGCGAAACAAACCAGTAAAGATAGCCAACAATTAATCAAACGTATGCTTAAGCTTTACCCTGAAGCCGGTTTACCAATGGCATTAGAGATTGGCGCGAAAGTACATATGGGTGAAATGCAATGGTAAAGGTACACTACTTTTTTGACCCAATGTGTGGCTGGTGTTTCGGTGCTAGCCCACTACTAGAAACACTGGCTGAAATGCCGACTATCACACTTAAGTTACATCCGGGTGGGATGTTGCCACGCTCCGAATTGGCCGCCGAGTTTCGAGCGCATATATTAGAGGCAGACCAACAGATTAGTTTGGTGACTGGACAAGTTTTTGGTGAAGCGTACCGCTCACGAATTGCCAGTAAGCAGCCGCTCATCGTTGATTCTTACCTTACCGCTCAGGCGATCATCGCCGCTGAGGAATTGCAAGGCCTAGGATTGGCGATGCTGAAAAAAATTCAGCAAGCCCATTATCAACAAGGATTAACCGTTGCCGAACCTGAAGTATTGGCTCAGTTAGCAAGCCAATTAGGTATTGAGCACGATAAATGGCACAACGCCATGCAGCAAGCCAAATCTGATTTACCAGCCACGATTGCCAATAGCAAACAACTGATGGCTCAGTATCAACTACGGGGATTCCCATCGATGATGATTGAATTGGCAAATGGACAGTGGCGCTCGGTACAGCCGAGTGCCTACTATGGTAAACCTGAAGCGTGGCAAGCTTTTTGGCAGTCAATGGTAGCTTCCTCATCCTAGCCAGATTCTCTTAGCCATAGTGCTACTAAAAAAATAGCCCCCAGATTTGGGGGCTATTGACGTTTACAGATTAAATCAATCAATGATTATAATAGATCAAAACGATCGGCATTCATCACTTTGCTCCAGGCAGCAACGAAGTCATGCACAAACTTTTGTTGGTTATCTTGTTGCGCATAAATCTCAGCGTAAGCACGTAAAATCGAGTTTGAACCGAAGACTAAATCGACTCGGGTTGCCGTCCATTTAGCCTGACCCGTTTTGCGGTCACAAATCTCATACGAGTTACGCCCCGTCGGTTTCCATGTATAACGCATGTCGGTTAAATTAACGAAAAAGTCGTTACTTAATACGCCCACGTTATCGGTCAATACACCATGCTGCGTACCGCCATAGTTAGTCCCCAGTACACGCATACCGCCGATCAGTACCGTCATTTCTGGAGCGGTTAAACGCATCAACTGTGCGCGATCCAACAGCAGCTCTTCAGGCTTGACGACATAATCTTTTTTCAACCAGTTGCGGAAACCATCAGCCACCGGCTCAAGGACATCAAATGAAGCAACGTCCGTTTGATCTAGCGTTGCATCACCACGACCAGGAGCAAACGGTACGGTGATAGCCACGCCCGCCGCTTTAGCCGCCATTTCTACCCCAAGGTTACCAGCCAGCACGATAGTATCAGCGACACTGATCCCTGCTTCAGCAGCAATCTTCTCTAATACCGCTAACACTTTCGCCAAACGCTGTGGTTCGTTCCCTTGCCAATCTTTCTGTGGCGCGAGACGGATCCGCGCACCATTCGCACCACCCCGTTTATCGGAGCCTCGGAAAGTACGAGCACTGTCCCAAGCGGTGGAGACCATTTCACTAATACTTAAGCCGCTGGCGGCAATTTTCGCTTTCACCGCATCAACGTCATAATCACACCGTCCCGCTGGGATTGGATCTTGCCAAATCAACTCTTCTTTAGGGACATCAGGACCAATATAGCGAGCTTTAGGTCCCATATCACGGTGCGTCAGCTTGAACCAAGCGCGAGCAAACACCTCAGAGAAATAAGCTGGGTCTTGATAAAAACGCTCAGAAATCTTGCGATAAGCAGGGTCCATTTTCAGCGCCATATCGGCGTCAGTCATGATTGGGTTATAGCGAATACTTGGATCTTCAACATCAACTGGCTTATCTTCTTCTTTGATATTAATCGGTTCCCATTGCCAAGCGCCAGCTGGGCTCTTTTTCAATTCCCAATCATAAGTAAACAGCAAATAGAAATAGCCGTTATCCCATTGGGTTGGATGGGTTGTCCAAGCCCCTTCAATACCACTGGTCACCGTATTACGACCGATGCCACGCTTAGTATGATTCATCCAGCCTAAGCCTTGCTCATCCAGTTCCGCGCCTTCAGGGGCGGGGCCTAAATTCGCCGCATCGCCATTACCATGACATTTACCAACGGTATGACCACCGGCGGTTAACGCCACCGTCTCTTCATCGTTCATTGCCATGCGTTCAAAAGTAACACGCATATCATAAGCCGTTTTCAGTGGATCTGGCTTACCATCGACTCCTTCTGGGTTGACATAAATCAGGCCCATCATTACTGCTGCTAATGGATTTTCAAGATCTCGCTCTCCCGAATAACGGCTGTTTTTAGCGCCACTCGGTGCCAACCACTCTTTTTCTGAACCCCAATAAATGTCTTTTTCTGGATGCCAAATATCTTCGCGCCCAAAAGCAAAACCAAAGGTCTTAAGACCCATCGATTCATAGGCCATATTACCGGCAAGGATCATCAAATCCGCCCAGCTGATTTTATTGCCGTATTTTTGCTTGATTGGCCACAGTAAACGGCGAGCTTTATCTAAGTTGGCGTTATCTGGCCAAGAGTTGAGAGGAGCGAAACGCTGGTTACCCGTACCCGCACCGCCGCGGCCATCAGCAATACGATAAGTTCCGGCCGAGTGCCAAGCCATGCGGATCATTAAACCGCCATAATGACCCCAGTCGGCTGGCCACCAATCTTGGCTATTGGTCATTAACGCTTTGAGGTCGTTTTTTAAAGCGGCAACATCGAGTTTTTTTAGTTCTTCACGGTAATTAAAATCTGCACCCATTGGGTTCGTTTTCGTGTCATGTTGGTGCAAAATGTCAAGGTTGAGCGCTTTAGGCCACCAATCCATATTGGTCATTTCATTCGATGTCACGGCACCATGCATAACTGGGCACTTGCCACCTGACGAGGTGTTATTGTTTTCCATTATCTTCTCCTTGCGACACATTGCTGCGATGATTCATCGCATTCACGGGTAGATTTCTATCTAAAAATCTTATACTTTCATTGTGTTACTTTTTGCTCTACTACACTTTAGATCAAGCTGAATGTTCTGCCATCAATAAACTTGCGCACCTTCACGAGTTAGAAAAAATCTTCTCAACGTTTAGCGCTTGAGGCATAGAATAGGCAATATCGCTAGTGGCGGCTAATCGCCTCGAACGATTAATCTGATAGGTAAACGTCCAAATAACTTGAAGATTCAGCAAGGTAGGTAGATAGTAGTCGAATAGCATTCGATAACATTAACCATAATCAAACTGCATTGCATCTATCACGAGTTCTATCCCATTATGTGAAGTATGTATCGGTGCTCATACCTAAACCCGTTGACGTTGCAGGTAGGTAGTCAGAGAGTTTAGCCTATGAACATAGATGATCATGGGCGTGAAATAAGCAAAGTAAACCAACACTGCAGCTTCAACTAAAAAGTTATATACCTAAACAATTTGGCGTTACAGAAAGACGCTAAGTGAGTAAGCCCCCATAGACAACGATGTGATTGGGGCGAGCGAACCTAGCCAGCACCACGTAAGTTCAAGTCGCAAAGGTATAAGTCAATAAAGGAGATAAAGATGAATATTGGTATCAATGAATCTGATCGCATTAACATTGCCCAAGGACTAAAACGGTTACTCGCCGACTCGTACACCCTGTACCTACAAACCCATAATTTCCATTGGAACATTACTGGGCCACAATTTCGTGAGCTGCATTTAATGTTTGAAGAGCACTACACTGAGCTCGCGGTTGCAGTGGATGATATCGCCGAACGTATCCGCTCTTTAGACGTAGCAGCGCCGGGAACCTATAAAGAATTTGCTGAACTTAGCTCAATCAAAGAAGTGGTAGGGTTAACTGATGGCGTGGAGATGGTCAATATTCTTACTCAATCTCATGAGCAAGTAATCCGCACTTGCCGTGATGTACTGAAACTCGCTCAAGCGGCAGACGATGAGTCCACAGCTTCACTGGTCTCTGACCGAATGCGTGTCCATGAAAAAACCGCATGGATGCTACGCGCGACTTACCGATAAGCGTCATAACGCTCCTCGTTTGACTTCCTATCAAGGTTAAACGTCTAAAAAATCAATAAAGGGGTGTAATCGCGCATCCCTTTTTATTTTCCTCCTCGCAAAAAATTCCTCTTCCCTTTGTTTTTCCATAGATTTTTAACTACTTTCCGTGCATTATTTCTCATTGGTGACAGTTATAAAAATAACCAAAGCTCAGTCTGTTACTGTTAATGACGAGGAGGCGGTATCGCTATCATCATCTGATGACCAACGAATACCGTCCAGTATCAAGGGATAACATCACAAGGACCACATCGTGACTTATATTCACAACACCATTGTCAAATTACAAAAAACAAGTCCTGCACAAGCTGAATTTTATCAGGCGGTAGAAGAGATTTTAGATTCTTTACAGCCCATTCTAGAAACCAACGATAAATACAAACAGCATGCGATTATTGAACGAATTGTTGAACCTGAACGCCAAATCATGTTCCGAGTGCCTTGGGTAGACGATCAAGGACAGGTTCAGGTCAATAAAGGCTATCGTGTTGAATTTAACTCGGCATTAGGCCCATACAAAGGTGGGCTACGCTTTCATCCGAGCGTCAATGCCAGCATCATTAAATTCTTAGGCTTTGAGCAAATTTTCAAAAATGCGTTGACCGGTTTACCGATTGGCGGCGGTAAAGGCGGAGCCAATTTCGATCCTAAAGGCAAATCCGACGGCGAAATCATGCGCTTTTGCCAATCGTTTATTAATGAGTTGTATCGTCATATCGGACCGACATGCGATGTACCCGCTGGCGATATTGGTGTAGGTGCTCGTGAAATTGGTTATATGTTTGGTCAATACAAACGGTTAACTGGCCGTTACGATGGTGTCTTTACTGGAAAGAGCCTATTGTGGGGTGGATCTTTGGTGCGTAAGGAAGCCACCGGTTATGGCTGCGTTTATTTCGCGCAAAATATGTTGGAAGATAACGGCCTCTCGCTAAGCGGTAAAACTTGCTTAGTTTCCGGTGCTGGCAACGTCGCTATTTACACCATAGAAAAACTCTACGAACTGGGCGCAAAACCGATTACCTGCTCAGACTCTAACGGGACGATTTATCATGAAACCGGGATTGATTTAGCCACTTTAAAAACATTAAAAGAAGTACGTAAAGTGCGCTTAGAAGAGTATCTCACTGAGCATCCTGACGCTTGCTATATCCCAGCCAGTGATTATCCACAAGATGGGCACGCCGTCTGGCGCTTTCCAGCTCAGTTAGTCTTCCCATGCGCGACACAAAATGAACTAACGGAACAAGATGCACAGGCCCTCGTCGCCAATGGAATTATCGGTATCTCTGAAGGAGCCAACATGCCATCCACTCAAGACGCTGTAGAAGTCTTTCTTGCGGCTAAAATTTATTATGGCCCGGGCAAAGCCGCAAACGCTGGCGGCGTAGCAACCAGCCAATTAGAGATGGCGCAAAACGCGAGCATGCAAACGTGGAGTTTTGATGAAGTCGATGAAAAACTCAAAGTCATCATGAAAAACATTTACCGCAGCGCTCGTGATACGGCGGCAGAATTTGGCGAACCGCATAACTTAGTGCTAGGTGCTAATATCGCGGGTTTTCGTAAAGTTGCCGATGCAATGATAGAGCAAGGCGTGGTTTAAAATAAACGAGGGGGAGTCGTCCCCCTCATGCGTCATTACGACCATAGTCAAATATACTTATTGTTATCTATTTTTTAAATATTCATTGATCGTAATTGTTACACTACTATTAATTTCAACTAAATCATTAATTATAGATATCATTTCCTCTATAGATTGAGATTGTTCAATCATTGCACATTTTTCAGACATCGAAATACATCCTATTATATTAGAACCACTTTTCATCTTATGAGCTAAAGACTGGCTTTCTTTTATTTTTCCATCTGAAACAAAGGAAGTTAGCATATTAATATCTTTTTCATTTTGAATTAAGAACTCTCTTAATATCTCAAGCACAACTTCTTCATTATTAATGAGCGATACAAGCTTATTAATATCTAATAACTCATCTTTTTGATTAATTTCATTTCCTGGACTATAATATAAATTATTTTCCATGGAAATATCGAGCAACACTTTTTCCAATCCATCAATTGTGATTGGTTTAAATAAACAGTCATTCATTCCAGACTGAAGACACTCATTAACCACTTCTTGTTGAGCATTTGCAGTGTAACCTATAATATAGGCTGGACCATTATTATTTTCATTCTCATATTCTCTTATTTTCCTTGCCAATTCATAACCATTAATATCTGGCATATTACAGTCAGTTATTATAATCTGATAATTTTTATTCTTAATTAAATCCAATGCACTGCGCCCACCGTCAACTCCATCAACTTGATGACCAAGAAACTTCAATTGCTCAGATAGTAACAATCTATTAGGGAAATAGTCATCAACAATTAATATGTCTATACTTTTAATTTCCATATTAATATGACTAACTTCTTTTGATGTGTCGTCTTTATGATCAATTGCTATCATAAATGGCGTAATAATAGTTATTTTTGTACCTATATTTTCTGTACTCTCAATACTAAACGAAGATTCCATTAAGCTACAAATCGATTTAACAATCATTAAACCTAACCCTGTCCCACCTCGTCCTAGATGGTTATTCGCCTGATTAAAAGCTTCAGATATATTTTCTAATTCAGATTCTGGAATGCCAATCCCAGTGTCTTTGACTACAAGTTTAATAATGCGAATATCTTCTGATTTATCAATTAGTGTTATGCTAACATTAACCTCACCTTTATCTGTAAATTTTATTGCATTACTTATAATATTAATTAGTATTTGCTTTACTCGTGTCTCATCGAAAGTTAAATCTTCGACAATATTATCATCAAAATGAAGAGTTAAAGATATACCTTTTTGTTTAGCTAGATGACTATATATATTATATATGGAATTAACACTGTTCTTTAAATTATTTCTTTTAGGCTTTAACGTTAATCGTCCCGCTTCAATTTTTGCAATATCTAATATATCACCAATTAAGGTTAATAAATCTTGTGCAGCTTCATTAGCAATACTAATAGAGTGAAAATCAAACTCTTGATGTTTTGATTTTTTCAAGGCTAAATCTAATAAACCAACAATAGCATTAATCGGAGTTCGAATTTCATGACTCATCGTTGCTAAAAATCGACTTTTCGCAATATTAGCTGAATCGGCCAACTCTTTAGCATCAAATAGTTGTTGAGTTAGTTCGGCACGGTCACTAATATCTATCCATCCACCAATGACACCGTCAACACTATTTCCATTTTTTAGTCTAAATGGCTGTATCCAATGATATAAATAAAGTATTTTATTATCTTTGAAAACTTTTCTATCTTTAAAAATTGCTGAGTCTTCATTAATAGAAATTAGATGATCACTATGAATTTCTTGTCTAGTTTCATGAGCAATGAAGCTATTAGAAGTTTTTTTTCCGACAAGATTTACATTTTCCTTATCTATAAATCGACTATAGCTCTTATTATAAAGAATATATTCCAAATTACTGTTTCTCACATAGATCGGGTGTGGAATACTATCCACTATTATTTGCATAAAGTTTAATTGCTGATGAAGCTGTTTTTTTACAAGTAAAGTTTTCTTATAGCTCCTATATAAAAATACACCACTTAACACAATAATTAACAAAATAAAAAACACAGATACTATCATTGTATATATAGTATATCGGTAATCCCTCCATGTTTGTGAAACAGGTACTGCATTTCTTTGCCATCGATTAGCAATAAGATTCATATCTTCAATAGTAATTAATTTCAACAATTCGTAATTAATGTTAATAACCTCTTCATTATTTTTATCTATAACAAAATTAAAAATATCTGGTTTAATTTCGGTTACTAAATCTTTTATCATTAATTCATTTCTAAAATATTTATCTAAATAATAGTTGCTTGTTATTAGAGGTGCTATTGATATGGCTTTACTCGATGTTTTTGTTAAATCAGTTAAAGCTTCTAAATAATTTTTTGACATCACAATTTTTTTATCAGGATATAACTGATTGATACTATTTTTCAAACTTTCTGATTCTGGAATAAAAACAATATCAAAATCACCATTAAAGCCCATTTTAGTAATAGTAACTAAAGTTGATTTCGCAACAAATCGATTAAAAACTTGATTATTATCATTCAAATTAGACTTTGGTAAAACAGTAAGATCCGCTTTACCTGAATTTAAAATATCTAATTGCTCCTGCTCATTAGTAACAAATTGATATTTAAATTCAATACCACTAAGAAGCCTAAAAAGCTCCAAAACATCTATAATAATCCCTCTCGGAATTTCATTTGCATCTAAATAACTGATAGGTGCTGAATATTTAGACAGTACAACATTTATAGTACTGCTTTTAAAATTTTCTTTCGCTAACGATCTTGCATATAATAATGTATCTCTTTCTGGAACAGACATACCACCACCATTCCAATAGTTAGATAATCTATAAGATAAATTACTATCTATTTTAGATAAAATAAAATCGATAAATTCTATTAACTGATAATTTTCCTTTTTAGCTGAAAAGGCGAATCCTTTAGAATCAATTTCAATTAAATCATGAAACTTTATTTTACCAATAAACTCTCGATTAATTTGATAATTGGCTGAGTATAAATCAAGAATAATATAATCGACCTCACCTTGAATCAAAGCAGATATAACCTCAGATGGTGTTTTATATAGAGCCAATTTTGAATCTGGAAATATTTTTAATATCTCTTCATTTTTCAAGTACTCATTAACCATACCTATTTTATTTATTAAAACATTTTCAGATAAATCTCTTAAAGTAAATAAAGAAGGTACGTCTTGCTTATAAGGTAGACTTAACTGGAGACCAAAATATTCTTCATATAAGTTAGAGGTCGTTAATAAATCTATTTCACTGTTTTTTATGGCATTAATAGCATCTACTCGATTTTGATATGGTATTAAAGTCACTTCAATACCAGCTATCAATTCAATAACTCTTAAGTAATCAGCGGTTAATCCCTCATAAAAAACATTTCTACCACTGCTTACAGTATCATAAGGGGAAAAGTCATTTAAAACAAAACCTACTTTCAACTTTTCAGGTTTATACCCTGAATAATTGTTTAGAAAATAACTTGAAATCGAATCTAAATCATAAGATTGATAATTAACTGAACTACTTATTTCATATGTGTAACAATTAAAAGAGAAAATGAAAATAAAAATAGATTTTGAAAGAATCGATAATACAAATCTCATACATTATTTCTCTTTGCTATAGAGATAAGGTCAACTATATTTTTAGCATTTAATTTATCCATAATTCTTTTTTTATACGTGCTGACAGTTTTGTTGCTGATCAACATTTTTTCTGCTATTTCGTTATTAGAAAGTCCCGAAACTAGATAGTTAAACACGACTATTTCTCTAGCTGATAAGATAGATAAGTCATTTTGATCTTGTACAGTTGATAAGTGAGTTACACAGTCGGGGAAAAATTTATACCCAGCAGCAATTGCTTTCATTGCAGTAACCAGTTCTTCTAAACCTGTTTCTTTTGAAAGATAACCATAAGCACCGGCCTGCATACATAGACTCACAAAATGTGAGTTAGGCTGTGACGTTAATACCAAAAACTTTGTTGTAATCCCCATTGCAGTACAACGTTCGATAACAGATATCCCATCAATCAAGGGAATAGAAATATCAATAACGACAATATGTGGTTGATATTCTTTTATTTTTTTTATAGCTTCCACACCATTTTTAGCTTCAGCCACAACAGTAAAATTGTTTTTCTCTAATATAACTTTTGCAGCCATCAATACAATTGGGTGATCATCAACTAAAATAATATTTGTCATAACACTCCTAATGAAAGAATAAGGAAAATAATTATCATTTATAATGACAAGTTTTTATGTTCATTATTAGTTTAGCAGTTACTGATTAACGTGCAATAAAAAAGCCCAACGATTTGGGCTTTTTATGTTTCTAAATAAGATCAATTAATGGGGAATTAATCCTCTCCATGAGGATCAGCACCAAATAACCAAGTAACTGCATTAGCAAAAAAGATAGAGTTTGATACATCATAACGAGTACCTCTACCATAATTTGGCTTATCTACAGGCGTCCAATCCGCCTCAGGATCATCAAAATTAATCTTATAGTTTTTTACATAAAATGGATACGCTCTATTATTATCATTGGGTGGAGTACCTGAAACTCTGAAGCCAATAAAACCAGCATCACCAGTCCATACAAATTTTAGCTTGCTATGTCTTAATGCCGTAATGGCAGCATCACCTTCTCTAGGCTGAGTATTGCCTGATACATCAAATCCATTACTGTAAGCGACATAGCTATTTTTGGGTAAGTTATGAACATAAGAAACACTCGATTGATCAAGTCCCCAGTATTTATTTCTGATGTCACCAAAAGGACCATTAACAAGTGGATCATCGATATCCTTAAACTGAAAAACACCACCAGCGGCAGAAGTAGTTCCATAATTAACTTGATCACCAAATACTGGAAACATAATATCCCTAGTTGCTGCGTTAGTTTGTGAAAAGTACATCAATACTCCGCCATCATAAAGAAAATCCCTTAATCGATTTGTGGTTACCGCATCTGGTCGATTAGGGTAACCTATATGAACAATCGCTGGTGGATAATCTCTATCTAACGCAGCGCGTAGCACCGCATATTGATAATCTCGTGCAGTTTCAAAAACCCACTGTGCATCCAAACCCACTTTACCTTCCGGACCAAAGTTAAGCTTACTTTTTAACACTGCATTTGCAGCAATTGTTCGTCTAGATACAGGATCAACTTCAACAGCAGAATTAAATCCACTGTAAGACTGATTATTTAAGCTACCCATGCCAAACATAAATATTTCATCAATGACATCTATCACTCTTGAAGAGGTATACTGACCATCACGACTGGTTACAGTAACGGTTGCTGTGCCTTTACTTCGCCCTACTGCTCTTCCTGTCATCGTATTAACAGTTAAAACTGATGGATCGCTTGTTGTCCAAGTTAGGCCTTTAGTATAGAACGTATTGTCACCAGCACTATTAGTATAAGTGACAACTAGATCTTTATAGGTTCCAGTAATAATGTAGAATGGATCTCGAATTTCAAAATCTCTAATATTTAGATTCAGACAGCTTACAGATGCAAGCTGGGTTTCTTCTCCACTAGACACACTACCGCGATTATCTTGATAGATACTTATTTCTTCTGTCCCAACATCCTGAAGCCAATAGTTTAAATTCTTAGGCCATGTTGCAGATTTCGCTAACTGATTCGAGCGTTTTTGAGTAATTAATTCAATTTCTTCAGCACTAGGCAATCGTCCTCCCTTAGCTTTACAATAGGCACCTGCTGTTTTAGCATCAAACAGTGCGATATTAAGTGGTTCAGAAACAAAACCATCTATTGTTTGTGTGCTTTGATAGTTAAAACCGTATTTATCACTTATCGATTGCACTAGAGGACCTGAAAGAGTAAAACTGGATCTAACATCACCCGTATCATAGTAATAGTCTTTTATTGGTGAGGAAACACGAATATTTATCACACCAACACCATATCCACCATTATGATCAGAGATCATATAATTAATGTAATACTGACCGGGAACTTTAGCTAAGAATTTAATTTTTTTATTATAAAAATCTATCGTATCAAGCTTTTCCGAATCAAATGGGAGGCTGACTGATGCATTCGTTGATTGCACATCAATAATTTGTAATGGATCCCCGTCCGGATCAGAGATAAAATCACTCACATCAATGATGATCTCTTCGTAAGCGGGGACAGCTCTAATCATATTACCTGGGTCATAATAGTAACTGAACGACCCCACCTCAGGCGGCTGGTTGCCTTCTCCCGACACACCAACTAATACGGTACCAATATAATATTGACTCGTATTGCTATTATACGCACTATAGAATAATCGGTTATAACCCGCTTCTTGTACGCAATAATTGAGTGTATTCATCGAGGAATCAAAGGAGTTCACCACACCTGAGCCAATCACGTCTATATTTGGCTGAAGGCTCGCCCCATTGGGGATGACATCTTGCAAAGAGATGGATGAGCAAGTTTGAGCTTCCAATGCAATTGACTTTGGTGGTAGCGTAAAAGACGCTAAGCTTGCCGTATTTACCGATACCTCTTCTTGCACCAATACACGTGAATAGCCAGTTGCCGTAACTGGTGTTTGACTTTGATTTGCACTGACTGTGTATTTGAAACTACAGGTGGTTGGATCATTAGTTTCAATTTCAAACTGGTTATCACTAACACTCGTTACTTGGCAGTCTTGATGATTCGTTAGCGGCTCAACGCTTAACAGCGTCACCGCTGCATTCACATCGGATGCAATCACATCGCGATCAATCATCACCGCCGCACGAGAATAAGGTTTAACCATTCGAGTAATATCTTGAGTATGCAAAGATACCGCTTTTTGTTGTGGTGGCGTTATTGGAGAAACACTATCTTCTTGTTTACAAGCGAATAAAAGTAAACAAAATAAAATGACCAACCCTTTTTGACTTTTAGACATATGACCTTCTAATAAAGATTTTCGTATTAGCATAACTAACCAAGTTCAATTTTAATAATCAAACACCTTTTACTTTAGCTCATACTAATAAAGCAGGAATCACTACCACCCAAGACAGTGGTTTAGGAGTGACCGTAAATATAATAATTTCATTTAAAGTTTGAAACGCAAGTTCCATAATTTATATCATCGGAATTACCAAAGGAACCAGTCAAACCACCATCATATAAACGTAATCTATAAAATGTATCATTTACTATACTTTTTGACCAATAGTCATAAAAGGTTGGCCAACCAAAACGTTCATACATGCCTAACTCTTCACTATTTTCATAATTAAAGAGCACTCTTAATTCTTCAACTGTTGGAGCTCGCCAATTAGAACGTCCAGAAAAATTAATAGCAGAAAGATCCCTGCACCAATGATCTAATTGGCTAGATGAATCATTTAAATTTAAATCATTACTATTAAAGAACAAAGCAAACTCACTGTTACTAGGATCTCTACTATTTTTAAAAGATTGTTCAGATTCTTCAAAATATACTGTAGACCGAACATATGTTTTATATGGATTATTAGTAACCTTATCAATAGAGGTATAATTTAAATAATCCATAACTGAAACAGATGGTGTACTCGTATACCACTTCGTTGTATTATCAGTCACTTCACGTATTTTAAGACATTTACCAGATGCATTATAAGGATCCGTATCATTAATTTTTCCACCACATACTGGTATTTGATACTCTCTAAAACAAGTAAAATAGCTAGTTTCTGGAACAATATCATGATCTCCCACATGCAAACTGTCTACTATATCCGTTTTAAAAGATTGCGCTGTATAAATATCAACTCCTTGCTCATCCGTCTGTTTCCCTTGAATGACATATGGTTTATCGATAGGCCATGTTGCTTTAATTTCGCTAATAACAGCTGAATCATAAATTGAATCAATGAGTGATTTATTCAATAATTTTGCCCCATATAAGGTACAAATCGCTTCTGCAACGTCATAAGTGAACGTTGCTATTTCGGCACTTTTTTGCGTGTCTACATTTGGTGAAGAATAGTCAAAACCAATCTCTAAAGCATCTTCTAATGTGATTGGCGCCATCAAAGTTCCTAAGGGCGTTTTAATATCTTCAAATGGCCCCTTAACGTAGAACATCACCTGTCCCATTACAAAAGCACCGAGGTTATCCGTTAACAAATAAGATAAACTGTAATCTCCTCGACTGGACGCAGAAAAAGTTAAAGACGTACCATCAGTGCTTGCACTCGCATTAATAGTCGAAACCTGAACTATTTCAAGCGTGTCACCTTCTGGATTATCAATCACACTCGATAACTGTGATAATGAAATAGTCACAGTTTGGTCAGCCTCTAATGACGTGTTATACCGATAGCTTTGTACAGAAAATCCCATATTCGTTTTATTTCCCACAGCGATATCTATTTGACCTAGATAGGTTTCCATACCATTAGTCAAGCCATAATAAATACGATAGGCACCAAGTTGAGTTGTTTGATCTGTTGCAAAACGAAAACCACTTTCAAAAAATTCAAACATCGCACCAGATGGGCCAGATAACGCGGCAGTACTAATACTAAATCCTTGATTAACTTTATCTGAATGAAGTTGATTTATATCAATGTATAAAGGGTTATCTTGAATTTGTACAGCATAGCTATAAATAGGCAACCTCGGTGCATCAAAATTCAAAGAATTTAACGAACCTGTAGTATTTATAGCGGATAACGATGCGCTTTTAGCAAGGTGTAAAATTCCCTGACTACCGGAAGATCCATCAAACGACTCAGTTTGATATTGATAGATACAGTTACCCACTGTATCTGGATTTATTACTAATTCTGAATCATTGATATTGAAATTATAGCAGTCAAACTCATTTACTTCGGCAATTAATTCAATATCACTAATACGTTCATTATTACGCTTAGCTAAGGCTATAGTCGTAGGTTTATCTATTAACACGGTTCTAGTTATATTATGTAAAGAGGCGTTAATATTTGATGCACTCGGTGAAGATTGAGGCCGCTCGATAATATCTTTATCATCACTTCCATTGCATCCAGCTAAAAGTAATCCAGACAGAAGAATACTTATTCTTTTTATATCATTCATGATCAACATACTCATTTAAATGATGGGTATCAAATTAATAGGTTTCAATATTATTATTATGTTTTAATAATCTATTGAAAATAACCTCAACACGTCGATTCTTTGCTCGTCCTTCATAGCTTAGGTTATCTGCAATTGGCTTATCTTCCCCCATTCCAATAACAACAACTTGGTCGGATTTAATACCATTTTTAATAAGATAATCTGCCACTGATTGAGCTCTTTTATACGATAACTGATAATTATACAATGGTCGACCAATACTATCAGTATGGCCAACAATAGTAATCATACCTTGAGATTTTTTAATTTCAGGAATTAGCTTATCAATGTCGTTAGCTGAGATTAGTTCATAACTGTCATTTGCAAAGTTACTATAAAAACTTTCTGAAACAAGTTCATAATTTACTTGCTGAATTTCAGTTTTTTCAACAATATTTTCAACTTCTTGAAAAACTGTCTTCGTTCTGGACTGACCAAACTTATAACTCAAACCAATTGAGCTAAATGTAACATCTTTACCTTGATTAAAGTTGTCCTCTTTTTCTTTAAAATCTATATGCTGAACCTCTGCTCTTAAAGACCATTGATCTGTTATGTCATATTCTAAACCTGCAGCTCCCAGTAAGCCAAAATAGTGACTTTTATTTGTATATGATGAAGGTTGATTAAGGTATTGATACCCCAATCCCAACTTAGCATAGGCATGTAAATGACTAGTTATATCGAGAACTCTAAATTTACTTAATATTTCCCCACCCCAAATACTCGTATTACTCTCTATAAAATCAGAATTTATTTTATAATCTGGACTACCATAACTACTGATCGAAGCTTCTAGAGCGTACCAACGATTAAACTGGAAACCAGAAAAAACAGAGTATCCGAAAGTATCTATTTTACAATTTACTTTATCATCACAATTATTACTATACCTAGCCCATCCTAATTTCTGACCAGCATAGAAATAACTCTCGCTTTCATTATAAACATCATCATTAGAATGAGCAAAATTAAATGATAAAAATGATAAAAATATAATTGTAATTTTTTTTGTATAGTCATTATAATATCTCTTCAAAAATAACTGTAAACGTATCTATATGTTCACCAGACTCTAGCTCTTCTGCAGAGACATGTTCATAACCAATTAAAAGCTCATATTCAAATGAATTAGTTGCTGTTGATACTCGCCGTTCTACTGGTTGAGCTGCTTGTGCAGTTAGCTGACCATCTTCAACAATAGAAACCACTTCACAACTAGGACAACGTATGTAATAGTTTATCTCACTTTTTTTGAAAAATGTTTCATCTTTTATTAGCCTTTTCATTTTATATTCTCTATTAGGAAAAACCATCCTTATACCTGATTGAAAATAACCATTTACATTAATAGAGAATTGTGTTTCACCTGATGCTGTATAATTTGTTGTATCATAAATGGGTTCAATAGTTTTCTTGGAATCAGCAATGATCTCTTTTAAATACTCTGGGCTATATTCTAATTGTACAGAAAATGAAGACATGGGTATATTACGATAAGTAGTAATACCATTGGATTTATAATAATATTTTAAACTAACAGGTATACTACCAGTATAAATACCACCAATGGGGTCACTTAAACCTTCAAATGCAGTGACAAGTGCATCTTTATCTAAATAAAATATAGGTCTAACAAAATAAAAAGGCTGAACGTTACTTGAAAGTAGAAAACTGGTATTAGAAAAACAACTTTCTGATGATAAACCAATCGATGTTAATGAGTTAGGAAAGACCGAGAGAGAAACACTCGTTCCTGAAAACGAAGTACCATTATTACAAACCGTTCCAGTGACAATCGGAATAGCCTCACGAGTTAAACCTGAAACACCTGCCGTATTATACTCAATACCAACTAATTTTATTGGCAAATCAACTTTACCTCCAGGCCCAACTAGTTCAAATTTATTAATCGCTGTCATTATCATACCCGGCTGCCAGTGGGTAGTTGGAGCTAAATTACTGACTACTTGCCAGTCACTCAAAGTATAAAGGTGAGTCGATGATGTTTGCTGTGCATTTCTGAGTAACATTTCATCACCGTTAAGACTAATATTTAGTGTTGCGGATAGACTAGGAAATGCAACAAAACAAAATGCCAATACTATTATTCGCCATCTATACATTATAATTCCTCTGAGTTTTTACTATTGTGTCAGCCTAACTCTTCTTACATAAGTACTATCATGATTAAGAATCACCGCATTCAGTGTATGGCTTTGTATCCCCTCTGGTAACAAAAAGCTCTTCTTTCTTCCGGCTAAAACAGTAAAAGCCGCACGACAGTTATTAATTATTTCTTTAGTACATTGATCAATACCTACTCTAAGGAAAGTATTACCTGTATTTTCTACATAAAGATATTCGCCATTGTTTTCTATATTGTATGAAACTTTAGATTCATGTGCTGGAATAATATAAAGTGGTGCATAGCCAACATTTAATGCTACGACTGGAGCTTCCCCTTCATTTTCAGAGTATGGAGCTGGAGCAAAGTTAATTTGATATACTCTATCTTTATCAAAATTACACTCTCCAATACATAAAGAACGAACACCGACATTTCTTTTTAAACCTGATTCTATAATAACTTGTGGATGCGTTAATGTAATCTCCCAATCCATTAGGTTTGAATTATCGTATGGAGTCCTAATGATTTCTTCTCCTTGAACATCAAATTTGATAATAGAACCCGATACATAGGTAGTATATGAGTCATCATTCGTTAATGTAAAAACACCATTACCTGATTTATCACCGACAAGTAACATTGTATCTATTGACAGGGCGTTAGCTATATTTGATATAAAAAAATCAAACCAAAAATAAAATTCTTTTTCATTATCTATGTTTCCTAAATTAATTGATTATAGATTAACTAAAGTGAAAATGCTTTCACCATTTAACAGCTCATTATCTTTAGCAAAACGTTGTATGTTATACAATAACTCTACATTATTATTACTCATCGCTGTATGTTGGTTATTTACATATACATAGACAACTTCTCCAATTTCTTTTTCAATAACATCTTCATTTTTAGCTATAACTGATTCAATCTGTTTTTTAATAAATTGGCTGTAATCTTTTTTATTAAATCCACCGACAAATTTTAGTGTTATTGATTGATCTTCGTTTCTACTTACGTATTGCTCCATAGGCTCCAATTTTGGCACACAATAATTGTAACCAAAATTCAACATGGTTGATTTTTCCACTGGTGGAATGAAACATACCAGTTGTTCGTTTCCTAAATGAAAGCCTACTCCTTCTTTTACTGAGACTTTATATATTCCGTAAGTAATCATCTCATTGGATAAGCAAGCATCACCTTTACAATTGATATCTAAAATCTCATTATCGAAAATATCTCTGAAACCTGATATGAAAGATAACACTCTCGCCATATCAGTTTTAATATATTTTACTGTTCCTGGTAAAGAATAGGATTCGGCAAATTTTTCACCCGAATTTCTAAGACCAACTGTATCACTATCAATAAAAGAACGATATTTTTGGTAGTCGCGAAGAGGTACTACCTCTTTATTTCTCTCTATAAACCTCTTAGTTCTAGCTTTACCATTTTCTTCAACAAGCAATAAGCCTTTTGTTTGTTCTTTCCAATGTTCAGAGTCTATTTTGTTTTGAGAATCAATAATTAAATAAGAATTTGATTTATTTTTTGTTGCTGCAAAACCATTTTTTGTAATGATCTGACTTGAAGAAAATGATCCAATTCCCGATAGATTATTATTACTATTTGCGTACACATACGAGGTTAACTTATAAGCATCATCTGTTAATGTTGTATTGACAGACATATCATAGGTATGTTCATCATGATTATCTGGATAGTAATTATGACCAATTGTTAAATCACCTTGTATGTTATTTGTGTTAGAAAATAAATTTTCCTTTTTTACCGTTGTTCGTAAGCTTCTTAGTTCGTCACCTCTTGTATCCATACGAGAACGAACTGAAAAATCATTACCGAACGGAATGCTTACTGCCAGTTGTGCTGTAAAATTATCACTATTAGATTGTTTGAAGTCATAGTCTAAATTTAGCTGTAAAGAGGTCCCATTTAAAATATAGGTACTCAATCCTAACCCTAACAGAGATGATTCAAATTTATTTGATTTTTCCGATGATATATTATCATTGCTATAATATGAATAATTCATATAACCTAAAATAGAGTAAGGCAAACCAAATCCTTTGCCAATCGTCGCTCTAGAAAAATTATTTCTTCCATAGAAGTAACGTGCAAAATTAGCTTCCTCTGAACCACTAAACTTTTGGTAAGAAAGATCCCATCCAATTATATTTAATGACATGTCATAGTAATAAGCATCACTAATAAAGTATTCACCGATTAATGTTAAGCGAGCATTCATTGGCAAATAGGCGTTAGCTCCTAATGTAAAAGCAGAGTCTGTTTTAGTAAAAACTGAACTAGCTCCAACAACTAGTGGTTCAAAAGGGCGATAAGAAAGCATACTTCTAAAGAAACCATTGCCGGAAAAGTCATGATCATCTTGTTGAGTACTTGCATATCCATCAAATATTCCCATAGTAAAAGAAGTGTCATAACTACCAACTGCAAGTACATCACTATTGGTGTTATAAACACTTTTTACTTCTTTGGATATTTCACTTCCTCCTGAAGAAATCACAAAAATAGCTTCATAGCGCCCTCTCGGTAACTCATCATTTGTAATGTATCCTTGACCCGCAGAAACATTTTTCTGCAAAATAATTCTGTCATCTCTATATACAGTTAATACACCTTCATTAGGAGCAAAGAAAAATAATTTTTGAGTCTGGTTTTTAGGACCAGATATCAAGTTTTTTGATGTACTGACCGTTAAACCTATTTCTTTATTATTATTCTTAGCGTTTAAAAATGAGGTTGAGTTTGTATTCGCTCCATAGCGTGTTAAACCTAAAACATAACGATAGTTTTCTACTTCTAAATTATAATTTAATTCATTTAGCTTGATATCATTAGTTCCATTTTGATAATAAATATCACTAACAACATTCCCATATGGTAAACCTAAAACCGAACTATTATAAAGGCTAAAGCTATTTTCATTATCTTTAGATACATTAGCATAAGCATCAATATGATTTATGATAGACCAATTTTCTTTCAAAGGATCGACATAAATAATTTCATCACTAAAATTTATATTCTTAACTAAAATGTTTGGGTTCGCATAAAAATAAAATTTATTTGTATAGTAATCAAAGTAGATGTCATATTTTTCTGGAATGTGAACACACCGCTCAATCAGACCAGAACAAACTGGTTTATTTTTTCGGCCATAGCTCAATTCAGAGATTATTTTATCTACTTGCGATTTTTCAATTCCGTTACGTTCTAAAAAATTTTTATAGATTTCTAGTGATGCCTTATCTTTAATTTGAATATAATCATATCCAGCATAAATTAGGATAGTAACTTCCGTTCCATCAATTCCGACCGCTGTAACTTCACGATTTTTAACTTCAAAAAGGTTTTTGAATTCATCAGGAACAGGAGATGAACTTAAACTAAAACTTGTTATAAGTAAGCCAGTAACGAGAAATGTTTTCTTGAATATCATAGATCAAACCCTACCATCAACTGGATATCACCGGAACAGGAAATGGCCTCATTAGGAATTTTTCCAAACTTTAGTTTAAACTCATACAAAGATGAAAAATTCTCATCTGTGTTTTTGTTTTGAAAATGAAGTACCAATGGCATATTATCTTTTAAAATAATTCCATCTAAGTATACAGTGGTAAATTCTTTTCTATCATTATCTGTAATATCATCAATACCTGTTTTAATCCCTTGTTCGTTAAATTTGTAGCATTGTGACACATTTCTGGTTAATGTAATTGCATGATTCACTTGCTTACTTGATGAATCATTAAGTAATGTTGCTTCAACGTAGACTTGTGTCATCACTGGCATTATTTCATCTGTATCTTTATTTATCTCTGGATAAAGAATTTCATCTTTGAATTTAATGGAAATATCACCATTAAAAAATGCACTTTTGTCAATTGAGGTGCTAACTGTCATACTATGTGCTATAGGTTTTGCAAGTGCATAGTTATTAAACAAAAACAATATAGTTGTAATGAAATATGCTAATTGGCGGTTTATAGATAATGACATAACACCCTCTAAAGTAGAGCCTGCAGTTTTTACTGCAGGCTTTTAAATACAGCCTAAGACTATATTAGAAACGTTATACTAATTAAACGTCTTGACGTGCAGTAATAGACATCGTTGCCACAACTTTAGAGACATTTTCTAGTTCTTCCGTTGGAGCATCAGATTTTAGAAGAATTGAAAGTTGTGAAGCTTCTGTAATATCCTCAGCACCTAACGTCACCTCTTGACCATTAATCTGTACAGTGATATCGCTTGATAGTGGCGTAACAGCACCACCTGAAACAGCGTGATAACGGACAGAATTCACAGTCCATGCCGCAGATACAAGATCGGTTAATTCATTTTGTTGTGGTTTGCCGTCGTCATTCGCATCTTCCCAGCCCCAGGCTTTAAGAATCGCTTCACTACCAAAGTTGTAGTCAAAACTTAAATCTGGAGCTACACGACCTAAGTCAAACTCATGACCAGCTTCAATAATTTTATCATTAATATCTGTAATAACAATGTTACCATTTGGTACTTGAGTAGTAATATCAGCGACCCACTTAAGGTTATCAACACGAGCAGTGTCATCCACTGCTGAAAACGCTGCACCTGAAACCAAGCTACCAACAACAACGGCTAAGACTGATTTTTTATTAAACATAATTTTACTCTCTATTAAATTATTAAATTATTAAATTATTAAATTTCATTTAGTTACACTGCTTTTTCAATTGGGCTAACCAATTCAGTTATATAATAAACTAAAAATAACACCTCGAATGTAGTATCATTCTTTGCAGAATGTAGGAAAATTCCTCGCATGGATTGGGTTTATATTTATCTAAAAATTTATTATTTCTACTTTTTTTTATAAAATTTATAGTTTATATTGTAAACTAACTCTTTAAATAACTATTTTGTAACACTATGAAATTTAATAATAAATCAATGTATTTATACATAACTCTATTCATTATCATTCTACTTCCCACTCAAGGATTTGCTAATGGTTTCCCCTGTAAAGTTAACCAAGAAAATAATAATCTACCCCCTATATTAGAGTCTTCCTGTCCAATAGGTAGTAGTTTATGGCATGATAAAAAACCAAAAAATATCGATTCAGTATTTTGGATTCAATGTGGAATGTTCAGAAAACCTTTCTTTTTGAATGATCTTAGTCATTTCCATAATAAAATATCTTATGATATTTTATTAAAACCTGATGAAAAATTTAAAGCTGATAGATGCCTTATTGGTCCAATAGAAAAATATGACCAAGCTAAAGACACACTAAGAATCGTACAATCAATCAAAGGATTTGAAAATGCGTTTTTACGCGAAGTTTTTATAAATTCAAATAAAACCAATAAAGATACCATAAGTAGTAAGCATAATATGAAAAATATAAATAATAGTGAGAAGAAAAATTTTAATGGCGACCCTATAAGCATAAGAATGTCTAAGATAGTTAAAAATTTACAATTTTCTCTTCCTTATGTCACATCAACAAAAATTCCATTTTATGTTGAGAACAATCAGGCATGGAATAGACTTAATTATGTAGAAGCTACTGAAGTCTGTGAATATATTAATATGAGACTTCCATCTCATGATGAATGGAAAAATTTGTTACTAACTGAAGTTTTTATTGATGAGAAGTTACCAAAGGATTTACCTTATTGGGGGCATGATGAAAAAGGACTGCTCCTTACAGGAAAAAGTACAATAATGCCAACATCATCTAGACTAAACATTATCTGCGTAAACGATAGAAGTAATTAATAATATAATTTCTATTGATACTTTATTATTTTTTTAAAAGTATTATTTTTAGACAAAGGAACAGAATAATAAAATCCTTGAACATACTTACAACCTAACAACTTTACAGTATCTAACTGGATTTTTGATTCAACACCTTCTAATATAACATCTACACCAAGATCATCTGCTAGATTTAATATATTTTTTACTATGTTTTTTTGCTTTGTGCTGTTTTCTATATTTTTTATAAAAACAGCATCAAGCTTTATAGCTGAGAATGGATAATAACAAAGTCTTTCCAATGAAGAATATCCCGTACCAAAATCATCTATAGATACCTTAAATCCTTTACCAATCAAATATAAAATATTTTCTTTTGTTTCAATTGGATAATAATCCTTCTCGTCCTCTGTTATTTCAATCTCAATTAAACTTTTATCTAATTTAAACTTTTCCGCCAGCCAATCAATCTCCTCCATTAACTCTCTATTTCTTATCTGACTAATATCTAAATTATAAGAAAAAGTGAAGTCTTTTTTTATAAAACTTAATTTTTTATGGAAATCAAGGCCATACTTGTAAATGGAAATAAACATCTTATCAAGAAGATTCAGCTCTTTAACTCCATTTAAAAAAACTTAGGATCTAATATTTTTCCAAACCATCTACAATCCCACCTAGCTAAAACTTCAAAACCTATTATCATATCATTATGAATATCAATCTTCATCTGAAAAAAACCAAAAAACTCATTATTGACAATTCCATCTTTAATTATATTAAGATCAATTTTACATTCATTTTTCATTGTAATAACTCTAATCTTTTTAATATAAAAAACACTTTTTTAATTGAAGTTGAATCATTATCTAACATACCTAAATACTTACAATTCACATATTCTATATAACAAGACAAATCTATTTTATCACTTCTCCCAGCAATTATTGCCAAATAATTGCTCACCCCACCCTCTCTATTTAACATGTATATAAGATCTTCATTTTTTAAAAACTCAGGATTAACTAAAAACAACTTAGAATCATTATAAGTATAATTAGAATCCCATTCCATTAAACTTGCTTTATCTTTAAAAAACATTATTGAATCAATCTGTAATTTTTTAGTTAACTCTCTACATTCTAACATCAATTTGAAATAAGAATTATTATTATCAACAATAGCCGCAATCATATCAAACACCAAGTGACTTAATAATCATCCAATATAGTTTACAGCTAAAAGTTAAACTATAGGAATAAAGCCAATGAGACATAAGAATTACCCTACATAAAATCAGGGATAGTTGTTTTATTCTTACATCCTTTTTCTGTATTATGATGATTACTCTCTTATGATGAATAAAAACACTGTCATTATTGTTGACGACCATCCAGTTATTGTAATGGCCCTGTCAGCTTTACTTACTCAACATGGTTACGAAGTTGTTGCTACGACTGATAATGGTGTAGATGCTTTAAATTTAACTAAACTTAAAAAACCTAATATTCTTTTATTAGATATAGGTATTCCTATGTTAGATGGTCTGGAAGTTATAAAAAGGCTAGAGAATATTGATAATCCACCTAAAGTTTTAGTTTTAACTGCGCAACCTAGCAACTTTTATGCTAATCGAGCCCTTCTATCGGGAGCATCCGGTTTTTTATCTAAAAATGCAGATATATCATATGTTATTGAGGCTCTTAAAGCTATTTCTTCTGGATATAAATATTTTCCTGATTCGTTAAATTTTAAACAACAAATAGAAAAAGATAATGATCTATCCATTCTTTCTCCACGAGAGTTGACAGTTTTCAATTATTTAGTTTCTGGTATGCCCAATAAAGAAATAGCAAAAGAAATGATATTGAGTAGCAAAACAATAAGTACTTATAAGAATAGAATATTAGAAAAACTCAATGCGAAAAATATTATTGAGTTATCTCACATTGCAAATAATAAAGTAGATCAAGAAAACGATTAGATTGTGATAAAAAGGTTAATACATGATGAGTTATATATCAAAAGGGGATAAGAAAATCCCCTTTTTAATTAAATAATAGTTACAGTGCAAGACTGATTTATTCTTTAAATATCAACAATTAGAATATTCCCTGTCTCGCTACTTTGCAGCGCCATCTCTATCAATTGAATATTTTGTAGCGCTTGCTCTGCGGGTACTGGGTTGTCGCTGCCAAGTCGAATCGCATCGGCAATGGCTTTAAAGTAGTGTTGATAACCACCGACTTCTGTCTCGATTAATTCTGAGCCTTGCTCACTGTATAGCTGCCCATAGAGAGTCAAATCTTCTTTTGCCCATTCAGGGCTGTCGGGGACTCTACCTTGCTTTAAATAGTCTTCTTGTGGGTCAAGCCCCTGCTTAACAAACTTGGCCTTCGTGCCCAACACATTAAAACGTAAATTAGGCTCTGGGCTGTAGAGGTTAGCGTGCAGATGCACCAGGTGATCGGGATAGTGTAAGATGAGGTTGAAGTAATCAATGGTTTGCGCATCGGGGCGCATTATACGGCATTGGGCATTAATGGCTTGTGGTAAACCAAACAGCACCAGCGCTTGATCAAGTAGGTGAGGAGCAAGATCAAACAATATTCCGCCACCTTGTTGTGACTGTTCACGCCAGCGTTGACGTACTTGCGGGCGATAGCGATCAAAATGTGACTCAAACAGGCGTACTTCACCTAATCGTCCCTCTTTAATCAGTTTTTGCACGGTGAGGAAATCCCCATCCCAACGTCGATTATGAAAGACACTCAGTAACAGACCTTGCTGATGCGCAAGAGCGATCAAGGCCCGTCCCTCTTCGACACTGGTGACAAATGGTTTTTCGACGATCACATGCTTACCGTTTTCTAGCGCTCGCTTTGCTAGAGGAAAATGGACATCATTGGGCGCGGTGATGATAACTAACTCAGCATCGCTATTATCCAGCAGACTCTCTGCATCTTGATACCACTGAGCTTGTGGCCAATCAGCTTCGACCGCCGCTTGCTGACTGGAACTGATCGCGCACAATGTCAGTTCAGGTAAACTTTGAATAAAAGGTAAATGGAAGGTTTTTGCCGAGTAGCCATAGCCAATAACGGCGGTTTTTATTGGGTGGTAAGTCATAATTGAATCTTCTCTTTTAGTATGTCGAGACTATCTTCATCATGCCCAATGCCGCTCTTGGGGTAAAGGTTTGTTTATCATAGAAAGCATTTGATAGTCAGCAGCCCATAAAAGAAAAAACCACCATCAAAAAGATAGTGGTTAGCAAATAGAACTCAATTAAGCGGCGGCGATGTAATGTCGTTTCGTATGCTTTTTTTGTTTCAGCTCGGCTATCAACGCATCAATATCGACCTCGATATTGAAACGCTGTTTGAGATTGGCGAGGAAGATAGGATCTTCACACATCGCTTTTTGTGGCTCATCGCTGATTTTGGCGACGGGTCGACCGCGGCATTCCGTTAACTTAATCACGATAGACAGTGGCTTATAGACTTTGCCTTGCGCATTTTTCCAATCCGCCAGATCGTTAGTCAAGAAAGTACCAATCCCAAACGAAACTGGCACCCGACCAGCAAAGTATTCACACAAATCAAGTGCTCGCGCAAAATTAAGCCCGTCAGAAAAAATAAACAGCTTATTACGTGGATCAATGCCAAGCTTCTCATAGTGAGCAATCATCTTATCACCCCAGATAAATGGGCAACCTGAGTCATGCCGTACCCCATCGTACGCTTTCGCTAAATGGACGTTAAAATCGTTGAGAAAAGCATCAATATTCAAGGTGTCGGTTGGCGCAATAGCAAGCTGACCATCAAAAGCGCGCAGCCACTGTTCAAGGGCAACGCGTTGTGAGTCTCCGACATTAACCAACGCTTGATGGCCCATAAACCACTCATGAGCAATCGTACCAATCGGCTTGAGATTAAATTCACGAGCAAAATGATAATTACTGGTGCCTAATAACTGCTCGGGAATTTCTTGTTGTAAGTAAGCAATCACATCTCGCTGAACTTGGCTGGAAAAGCGTCGCCGCGTACCCATTTCGGTTAATGAGAAGTTGCTGATCCCACGCTGAGCAATTTCTGCTTTTAAAGCTTGCACTTTATCAGCCAATACTTGCATCGGTAACTCGGCGGGCACTTGCGCCCAGTGACGACGGCTACGAACTTCCGAGATCAAAGCCATCACTAATGTTTCATACAAAATGGTGTCTCGCCACGTACCTTGAATCGCTATGCGTAGCTGGCGCTTGCCCTCTTGCTTAATGATCCCCATTTCCACTTGACGCTCTGGTTGAAAATGGAAATAGCGTAATGACTGTAAAAAAGTGTGATTAAGGTGTGGGGCATGTTGCTCTAAATAAACAATGTCAGCATCCGAAAAACGCAGTGAAGCCAAATGATTGATTTCTTGGCGAACTTCTTCTAATAAGCCACTGATGTCTTCATCGCTGCGTACAATCAATTCATAGCGCACCTCAACATCCGGATACAACGAATGAACAGCCTGCATCATATTGATTTTATAGGCATCAAGATCCAGCAAACTGCGGATAAAAAGAGGAGAAAACAGGCGATCGCTCATGATGATGCCATCCTTTCGTTCGGTTTTATTCAGTCATTGCGTTAGTAACAACGTGTTGCTAACTTTTGGCGAACAATAAATTACCCTTGCAAGTTTGTCAACTTTTGTGACAAACCTAGTCACCCGCCAATTAACCTCGTTATAAATAGGTACAATGCAGCACGTTTGTTATCCAAATCATGTTTGTCACAAAGTGTTATTTACATTTGACCATCATCATCCACTTACCTAGAATAGACCCGTTGTTGATAAGAGAGCCCATTATGATTGTCACTATCGATATGATTTGCCTGCGTCTTGCGCCAAAATCTATCCAAGTTTTATTGGTGAAACGGTCTAATCCGAACCGGCCGGATTGTGGTAAATGGGCATTGCCCGGTGGGATAGTCTATGACGAAGATATGACCGCTCATGGTGGTGAACCGGTCGATGAGGATTTTGATGCGGCGAGACGACGTATTTGTCGGCAAAAAGTCCATACCTATCCCAACTTTATCAGCGATCCGCTGGTTGATGGCAACCCCAAACGCGATCCGAATGGCTGGAGTGTCAGCATTTCTCATTACGCTTTATTAAACGCTTCTAATGTTAAACAAATCGAAGATTTTGGCATCGACCCCGAACGAGCCAATTGGTTTGATCTTCCTCCCCTACTTAACGGGGAAATGGCACTGGCTTTTGATCATGTCGCACAAATTCAGCATGCATGGCAAAAATTACGCGCTGCGGTTGAATACACGTCGGTAGTATTATTTTCATTAGAAAAAGAGTTTTTAGTGGCTGACATTATTGACGCCTACGCCAAATTTGGTGTCGAAGTCAATCGTATGACCATTAAACGCCGCTTGATCAATACCGGAGTGATCGTCAGTACCAATAAGATGGCCGCCTCTTGTAAAGGCAAAGGTGGCAAGCCAGCCACCGTTTATCGTCTGGCTAGTCACGAAGTGACCTATTTTCAAACCTGTTTACGAGGTTAACCGATCGAAAATCATGTACAGTAACGGTGATGAGGTCAACTGATAATAGATAGGTAGGAAGCAATGCAGATTATTCTTGTTCATGGACTCTATATGCATGGATTGGTAATGCATCCTCTGAGCCATCGTCTGCATAAATTGGGTTATCGTACTCAAACCATTAGCTACAACTCACTAGCCATTGATGATGAGACTATTTTCCGCCGCCTTGACCGGGCGATCGCTCATGGTTCCCACAATGCTTTAGTCGGACACAGTTTAGGCGGATTGGTGATTAAACGTTATCTAGAATCACGCACGCCTTCTGGTGATACCGTCTCCCATGTCGTCGCCATTGGCTCTCCTTTGCAAGGCGCTTCGATCGTCAATAAAATTGAGCAATTAGGTTTAGGGGCAGCATTAGGTAATTCTGCCGAATTTGGGTTAAAACAACACCACGACGAATGGCGCTATCCGCAAAAGCTTGGCAGTATTGCCGGTACAATACCTTTAGGTCTGCGCAGCCTTTTACTGCGTGATCAACTGGACTCCGATGGCACCGTTACCGTACAAGAAACCAAAATAGCTGGCATGACGGATCACATCGCGATATCGACCACTCATACGAGCATGCTGTTTAATCATTCCGTTGCCGAGCAAATCGACCACTTTCTTCGTTATGACCGCTTCCGACACTAAAGCTGTTTAAACTTCAGACGATATTGCACTTCGTATCAAACCGCTGGTGATTGAAAACATACCCACGACTTATTCAGAGGGCGTTTCCATCATCAGCGCTTTACCATGCAATAAACAGTCCGCGACTTTACGTCTGGCCGCTTTGACTAAATTAGCGAGTGTCTGCCGCGATACGCCCATGACCAACGCCGCCTCTTGCTGTTGTAAACCTTGGTAATCGACTAATCGGATCGCTTCAAACTCATCGGCTGCTAATGTGACGCGTGGTAATTGTGCCATCGGAATACCGTTAGGCTTGAAACACGTTTGTGCAGGCACACCACAAATGTGTCTGGGAATTTTAGGACGAGCCATCTCTTTTCTCTTTTCTCTTTTCTGGGCATTCATAGCGCCGTTAATCGGTATTGTGTCATTTTAGCAAGAAAAGGCAACGTAACGCTTTAGAATCAAGCTGATGCTGCTATTGATTGATAAATTTAACAAAATGATACAAAAGCAAAACAAATTAAACATTTATAACCTATCTCACATTCAACTTAGCTAATAATCAGTACACTCTGCCGGTTTTTGACTATTGGAGTACCTATAATGAATCGACTGTGGATCGGTTTTGGCTTGTTATTGATCCCTCAACTCGCGTCTGCAAGTAATGCCACCCATGACGCACCACTTGTACTTACTCATTCGACGATTGGCTATGCCTCTTTAATTTTATTTTGCTTCGCCTATGCGCTGGTGATGCTAGAAGAGTACTTACAACTGCGTAAATCGAAACCGGTTTTGCTTGCTGCCGGACTGATTTGGGCGATGATTGGCTATGCCTATCAACAGCATGGTAATGTTGATATTGCACGAGCAGCGCTCGAACATAACTTGCTGGAATACGCAGAACTATTGCTGTTCTTGCTGGTTGCCATGACATACATCAGTGCGATGGAAGAGCGACGCTTATTTGATGCGCTGCAAGCTTGGATGGTCGGTAAAGGCTTTAATTTTAAAACTTTATTCTGGCTAACCGGTATTTTGGCTTTCTTTATCTCACCGATTGCCGATAACTTAACCACCGCACTACTGATGTGCGCGGTCGTGATGAAAGTTGGTGGTAGCAACACCAAGTTTGTCAATCTGGCGTGTATCAATATTGTCTTAGCGTCTAACGCAGGGGGGGCATTCAGTCCATTTGGGGATATTACCACTCTCATGGTATGGCAAGCCGGTCATGTCACGTTTATGCAGTTTATGGATCTGTTTGTACCTTCAGTGGTCAATTATCTGATCCCTGCTTTCATTATGTCGTGGTTTTTACCCAAAGAGCAGCCAGACGCAGTTTATGAACAGGTAGAAATGAAACGCGGCGCACGACGAATTGTCGCACTGTTTATTTTTACCGTCGCAACCGCCGTCTCTTTTCATGCCCTATTCCACTTCCCACCCGTGATTGGCATGATGATGGGCCTTGGGTATTTACAATTCTTTGGTTATTTCCTCAGAAAAACATTAGCCAGCTCATTAGCTAAAAAAGCCGCAATGGCGATGGCGAAAAATGATGAGGCCGCGTTAAAACGTCTCGGTTCTGTGGTTCCTTTCGATGTTTTTCGACGTATTTCTCATGCCGAATGGGACACGCTCCTGTTTTTCTACGGCGTAGTGATGTGTGTCGGCGGGCTAAGCCTGCTCGGTTATTTAGGTTTGATGTCGGAGCTGATGTATACCCAATGGGATCCTGTGTGGGCAAATATTGCACTGGGTATCTTGTCGGCGATTGTCGATAACATCCCTGTTATGTTTGCGGTATTGAGTATGGAACCGGAGATGTCGCTCGGCAACTGGTTATTAATTACCTTGTCTGCGGGCGTTGGTGGTAGCTTACTTTCTATTGGTTCAGCGGCTGGGGTGGCTTTAATGGGGGCAGCACACGGTAAATACACCTTTGTCGGCCACTTAAAATGGGCTCCGGTGATCATGCTGGGTTACGTAGCGAGTATTGCCGTGCACCTACTGCTCAACCAAGGACTATTTACCTAACCTTGTCTCAACATTGCTATGGTGTTGAAAACCGTCATCGACACCGCTAGCAACGCTCAATAAATCAAGGCAGAGGGATGATCATCATCAAATCCTCTGCCTTGCTTTTATTGATCAACGACCAGCATTTACGGTAGTACCGCTAAACCATACACTGCCGTTAGTTGTTTTGTGGATCAGCATCTAAACGTACCCAGACATGGCTCATCTGGTACAACGCACACGCACTGCAGGTTAAAACTTCCCCGCCACCGTGAATACGCATCACTAAATCATCCCGCTTCTCTTTCGAACTTTGCCGAAACTGTATCGCCAATTGATTATCTTTAACGATAAAACTGCGTTGCCACAAACGAGTACCGTTCGACTCAAACGCCACTTCACCGTCTTTGAAGAGCAGCATATCTTGATTATGCTGATTATCGTACTTACCTTCAAAAGAGAACGTCGGTCTATCAGCCAGACGCTCTAATTCTTCTTGGCTACAAGCGACTAACAGAGCAAGCAACAGCAGGGTAATTGCTGTTTTAAACCACTGACGATGCATGCTCCTCTCCTCCTGCTATGTGCTGCTTACTATCCTGCGAATGACGACCGCTGATTGATTCCGTTGAGCCAAGCATCACAACTTCTAGCGCTCAAATAAATACACATATTTTGGTAATGAACAATATGCATAAGTATAGAACAAGATTCGATTTACTGACTTAACCTTAGCGTGATCGTCGATTAATTAACCAACTCCTCGCGTGATCAACCAAACCCATTTGCTGATACCTACCTTTTCGCCAGTCACTAACGGTGAGAGTATCAAATGGTATCTGGTTATCGTACCTAGAGATGCGCAAAATGAATAGTCAGTAAAATCTGATTCATCACCCTACAAAAGCGTTAATCGTCATCGAGAGAGCATTACGGAACTTATCCCTTTCCGACTTAACGCTACCGCTTTAACTCGAAAGGGGATAATCAACATTAGCGCAATAGAGTGATGTACCCTTGCAAAACGATCAGATTCACAATATCAATGAAGAAGGCCCCGACAATCGGCACGACCATAAAAGCTTGGGGAGAAGGTCCATAACGGTTGACTATCGATCCCATGTTCATCACTGCCGTTGGTGTCGCCCCTAAGCCAAAACCACAATGGCCACTCGCCATCACCGCGCCATCATAAGTTTTGCCCATTATTCGAAAAGTCACCGTATACGCGAACAGCGCTAATATCACCGATTGAACGCTAAGAATAATTAAAAAGGGCAGCGCAAGATCAAACACATTCCATAACTTAAGGCTCATCAGCGCCATTGCGAGAAATAATGACAGCGATACAGTGCCTAGAATATCGACCGTTTCGGTATCGATCTTACCCATTTTGCTCACCTCCAACAGATTGGTGATAGCAACACCGATAAAGAGCGCATAAACAAAATCCGGAACCATTAACCAAGCGATCTGAAAATGTGCCACCCATTGGCTAACATAATGTGCCCCTGTGACACACAGTAAAATCGTAGCTAAACTTTCAACTACTTTTTTAGCAGTCACACGGTCTTCTTCATGCTCGTTGTACGTGACAAGCTCAGGAAAGCGCTGATGGGTTTGATTGCCAATACCGTAGTCAGATTGTAGATGATGTTTATCAATCAATCTTTTCGCCATTGGACTGCCAATGATCCCACCAATGATTAAGCCAAAAGTCGCAGAAGCCATGGCAATTTCGAGCACATTATCTAAGCCATAGGCATTTTGAAAAGTCTGTGCCCAAGCCGCTCCGGTCCCATGACCGCCTGACAGGGTAATCGAACCCGCAATCAGCCCCATTAACGGATCTAACCCAAGCAAAGTCGCTAACGAAATGCCTACGGCGTTTTGAACAACGATAAAAACAGAAGCGACAGCCAAAAATAAAAAGACTTTGAGACCGCCTTTAACCAATTGAGTGTAATTCGCGGCAAGGCCAACGGTAGCAAAAAACATCAACATAAAGGTGTTTTGTAACGGCAAATCAAAACGTATATCTACCGCATTAAAATGTAATATGGTCAATACGCTGGCGACCACCAAGCCACCGACGATCGGCTCTGGTATGGTGAATTTCTTCAAGATCGGGATGTGAAAATTAATAGAACGCCCTAAAAAAAGCACACTGATTGCCACTAGAAAAGACTCTAGGGGACCAATAGCAATAACCTGATTCATGTTACCTCTCAACTACATGTATGATTTCGGTGATTCCCTAATTGAAATGGGTACTTTGGCAGGGTGCCTAGCAATAGCTTCTATTTCTAGAACCAATTGCTGTTTAATTCCCAAAAAATAAGAATAAAAAGCAAATTAATCGCTATTAATTCTCGTAATTTAAGAAAAAGGCAAGCATCAGCCCTCACACAGAATCATGATTGAAAAAGGTTGCTTATAGCCAAACAACTTGGAGTTGCAGTTAGGCGGCAAGTGAGTGACAAATTTGTCTGGAACAAATTTGAACAGCCGTAGGCTGGCCTTTGGTGAGAGCCACGGATGGCTCTCACCATCCCCATGAGCATAGATAAGCTATGTGATTAGGGTGAACGAACGTAGCCAACACCCCTACAGCTGCAAGTAGGAAGGAGATATGAACAATGGCAGAAAAAGAGGAAGGAAAAAAGAAAGCCCAAGCGGCGTTTAGCGACTTGGGCTTTCTTTCTATTGGAGGTAATTCAAACGCTAACCTCAGTCATCGTCTCAAAACGAGACTTAACCAAAGATGCTAATATACCCTTGCAAAACGATCAGGTTAACAATATCAATAAAAAACGCACCGACAATCGGCACGACCATAAAGGCTTGTGGTGAAGGACCATAACGATTGACAATCGAACCCATATTCATCACTGCGGTTGGTGTCGCTCCTAAGCCAAAACCACAATGCCCACCAGCAATCACCGCAGCATCATAATTGCTACCCATGAATTTAAAAGTCACGTAGTAGGTAAAGAAAGCGAGGACGATGGATTGTACAGTGAGGATAATTAAAAATGGGATGGCTAAATCGAGCACATTCCACAGCTTTAAACTCATCAACGCCATCGCCAAAAATAAGGACAGCGAGACGGTTCCCAGCATGTCGATGGTTTCAGTATCGAGCTTACGAACTTTCGTCACTTCGAGTACGTTAGTGATGATCACTCCGATAAACAAGGCATAAACGAAATCAGGGATCATCAGCCATTGGATTTCTAAAGTACTTGCCCATTGTGAAACGTATCGCGCTCCAACCACGCAAACAATCAAAAAGAACAGCTGTTCAACCACCTTTTTTCCGGTGACTTTATCTTCCTCATTTTCGTTATAGGTGATAATTTCAGGATGCCGTTCATGGGTTTTAGAGCTTCGACCATACACAGATTCCATATTGTGTTTGTTTACCAAACGCTGAGCGACCGGGCTACCAATTAAGCCGCCAATGATCAAACCGAAGGTGGCCGATGCCATGGCTATCTCAAGCACATTATCAAGGCCATACATCTCTTGGAAAGTTTGCGACCAAGCGGCACCAGTACCGTGTCCGCCAGAAAGCGTAATCGACCCTGCCACTAAGCCCATTAATGGATCCAAGCCTAACGCAGTCGCCATAGAGACTCCGATGCCATTTTGGATAATGATATAAAACGACGCGATGGCCAAAAAGAGAAACACCTTGGCCCCGCCTTTGATAAGTTGCGTGTAGTTCGCCGCTAAGCCAACAGTGGCAAAAAACATCAGCATAAAGGTATTTTGCAGCGGTAAATCAAACTCTAAATCCATACCATAAAAATGCAGCATGCTGATCAGGCATGAAACAATTAAACCGCCGACAATCGGCTCTGGTATATTGAATTTATTTAAAATCGGTAGCCTAGCATTAACAAAGTGGCCTAAAAACAGTACGCTGATCGCCACTAAAAAGGACTCCAGTGCCCCAACTGAAATTAAATGATTCATACAACCTCATCATAATATGCTCTTCATCCTCCATGATGATTGAGGGTTAATGGGATAGTCTATTCGATAGCTCACGTTCACAAAGATACGTATCTCAACCAATGTTGTGCGCCTTAGGCTGATTTAATGGGTGGAATAAGCGATGGTTAACTCACGCTGTTTACCCTTTAAAATGTAAAAAGGAGCACACCACAAGTGGGTGGTTGCGCTCCTTTTTGCTGTTGAGCGTGCGCGAAAGCGGGTCTTTCTGGGCCAATAGGCTCCTTTACATCAACAGAAATGACCGATGCTATCGGATAGCGTTGTGGCTATAACCTCTATCGCCAAATCATTTGGGATAGAACAAGAGAAGATGTCCCTAGGGCGAATTGACCTTTAGCGATGTTTTTTCAGCTAAAAATCAACACGCCCTAGCCTGCAATTTACTTGTTCCTATCGTAGTGGAATACTCTGACTCATGGATAGGTTGTGAGTCGAAACCAAGGAAAAACTCAAGTTCGCAACAGGCTGCATGGCCATAACCGGGCCGGACTATAGCACAGGAACCACGATTTTAGGTAACCCTATCCCATTGGCGGAACGCACATTATTACAAATATGTGACAAAAATATGAATTAGGATAATCACAAAGGTAAACGATTCTCACCAATCATCACTGACCGATGGCGCCACCACCTGTACCGGGAAACCATTTTGCGCAGCAATGGCCGCTCGAGCACGTGCGTCAGATTGATGAGAGGCGCTCAGCCACCAGGTTAACTCAACTGGCAAATCAAGGGATTTTTTACTCCCATCACTACGGGTTAGAGGCTCATGAGCTTCAAGGTATACACTGCGATCAGGCTCTAAGGTGACTTTGATCGGCTCATCGATGATCCGCACTTTTACTCCGCGATCCACTTGATGAAAGAGCCACTCAATGTCTTTAGGATCCATACGAATACAGCCCGCACTCACACGCATGCCAATCCCAAAGTCTTTGTTAGTACCATGGATCAGATACTCTCCTGAACCATAGGCTAAGCGCATCGCATAGTTACCCATCGGATTATCTGGACCGGCGGGAACCACCGCGGGTAACTCAATACCACGCTGCAAATACTCATTACGTACTGACTGCGGCGGAGTCCAAGTTGGGTTACGGCGCATTTGGCTGATTTGCGTGGTCATTTCTGGCGTATCACGGCCAATTCGACCAATTCCAACCGGGAAAATATGCACCTGCTGAGTATTAGGTGGAAAATAATACAAACGCAACTCGGCAAGATTGACCAAAATGCCTTGATACTCAACCTCAGGTAAAATGACCTGTGAAGGAATCGTCAACACTAGACCCGCTTGGGGGAGAAACGGGTCGACGCCTTTATTGGCCGCCATTAAAGCCAGAAAACCGACATCATATTGGCCTGCTATCTGCGCCAACGTTTGTCCTTCTTGCACTTCATGATAATGCATCCGCCCGACTAGGCGGCTGCCCTCTTTAGGCAACTCATAGACTGCCGCTTGCAAAGAGGCGAGCCCACTTAACCAGAGTAAACCGATGAGAAACCCGTTACGCAACATCAATAGGATTATCCTTTGCTTCTTTATAGAGACGTAAGGTTACTTCTCTTGCTACTTTATGATCAACCATCGGTGAAGGATATAACAGAGACTTAACACCAGGCCATTTCCAAGGCGTATGAATATAGGCAGTAGGCACACTGGCCAGTTCAGGCACCCATTGACGAATAAATTGCCCACTGGGATCAAACCGCTCACCTTGAGTGATCGGGTTAAAAATTCGAAAATAGGGCTGACCATCACAACCGGTGGAAGCGCACCATTGCCAACCGCCATTATTCGCAGCGTAATCACCATCGATTAATTGCTGCATAAAGTAGCGCTCTCCCCAATGCCAATCGATATGCAAATCTTTGGTCAGAAAACTCGCCACGATCATTCTTAATCGGTTATGCATCCAACCGGTTTGATTTAATTGCCGCATCGCCGCATCGACAATCGGATAGCCAGTTTTACCCTCACACCAACGAGCAAAAGCTTGCTTATCATCCGACCATTGCAGTCGATCACCCCATGAATGAAAAGCTTTGCCTTTCGATAATTTACTTTCAAACACCAATAGATGCTGATAAAACTCGCGCCAAATCAATTCACTCAACCAGATTTCTGCGCCAGAAGATAACAGGGCGGATTGCGATTGCGCATACATTCGCGCAATACATTGCCGCACCGAGAGCATGCCAATCGCCAGATAAGGAGAAAGCCGACTCGTGCCTTCCTGAGCAGGAAAATCACGTTGCTGATGATAATCATCGATCGATTGCTGGCAAAACTGACGTAGTTGGTGGCGTACAGTTTCAAAATCTACGGGCCATTGATCACTCGATACTCGTGGATAAGCAAAGTCTTGCCTCTCATTCCACAACGCATTGTGTTCAGAACCTAACAACGGATTGACTGCGGCAGTTGGAGTTGAAACGATGACTGGCGGTGTAAACCGACTCAACCATGCCCGTTTGAAAGGTGTAAAGACTTTAAAATACTCGCCTTGTTTATTTAATACCTGCCCAGGCGTAAGTAAACACTTATCATCACAAGCTAACCAACCAATTCCGAGCGTACTTAATGCCTGTTCAGTTTGGCTATCCCGCTGCTGTTCATTCCATTCATAGTCGCGATTGACCAACACTTGATTGACCGACAAGCTTTGTGCAAATTCACTGACCACTTGACTTGCTTGTTGATAGTCATCAACCTGTTTGTAAAATAAAGGAATATTTAATGCCGCTAATTCTTGCTGCAAAGTAAACAAACGGCGATAAATGAAATCCGCTTGGATCGGAGCCAAGTCATGACGTTGCCACTGATGAGGTGTGGCCACGAAAAGGGCCGAAACCGATTCACCGCTGGCAATCGCCTTCTGTAATGCTGTGTTATCTATCGCGCGCAAATCTCGGCGCAACCAGACCAGTTTCATGACTCATTCTCCTGATGGGTTAAGACATCCAAAACACTGGATAAGACCAAGTGATCCTGCAGTTGGGTTTTCAACTGAGCCAACGCAGAGCGCTGCGCTTCTGCTAAACTTCGATGTGAAAACACACTCACTCCTTGCCAGTCGTGCAAACTCTCGTGCTGGAGCAAGCCACTCATATCGTCAACGCCTTCAATAAACGTCACTTGATAGCCTTTTTCAGCCCACATTACCGCCCAAAGCCAAGCAAGAATGCTACCGTGTCCATCAAAGCTGATACACAAACAAGGACCACGATGCGCCGCTTTATTTTCCGATTCGAGAATACTCGATAATTTACTGAGCATCAGGCTGCTAAACAGCCCCTTTTGCAGCGAGCGTAATGGTCCTTTGACCTTTTCCAGAGCTTCAATCACCGGCAACACAAACTGCGCTTCAATAATATCCAAAGGGTATTCTTTCATTACCGTGGCAATCACATTCGCGGCTTTGGCTCGTTTCAATTTAGCCAACGCGTCCAGTAACGCCGAACACGCTTCAAGCTCTCCACCCGGGTCCAGCACCTCACTTTCCGGTAGCTGATTGTTGTGTAACAACTGACTTACTTTGCCAATCGAGACGCCTTTTAATAACCAGCTCTGAATGGTTTGGATCGTCTGAATATCCTGTTCGGTATACAGCCGATGCCCTTTCTCGGTACGTAAAGGTTGCAACAAGCTGTAGCGACGCTGCCAAGCACGTAACGTTACAGGCTTAACGCCGGTTAACTCAGCAACTTCACGAATCGCATAGTGCTTCGCCTCATAGTCCATAACGTAATCTCAATGCTTGTGGGTGGGGATCCAAATAACGCTGCTGACTAAGATACTCATCAGGATACATGGATAAATAGTGCTTAATTAACGTTAAAGGCGCGAGCAGAGGCAATAAACCTTGACGATATTCATCGATCACTCGCGCTAACTCGGCTTTCTGTTGTGCGGTCAAAGAGCGTTTAAAATAACCTTGGATGTGCATTAGCACGTTAGTATTATTTTTGCGGCTAATACGGTGAGTAAGTGCTTGCATTAAGCCTAAGCGATATTGCTCGATAAAGGTGTCGGTCGGATATTTGGTCACTTCCGCGACTAAACGCCCTAAAGCTTTGTAGGACATCGGATGATGAGCCATTAAAGAGAGTTTATAACGCGAATGGAATTCTACGACTTTGCCTGCCGTTGGCTGTGAGCCAAGCGATTGGTAAAAATCATTTAAACAAAAAACGCGAGTAATAAAATTTTCTCGCAGCACAGGGTCATTTAATCGACCATCCTCTTCAACCGGTAACCAAGGCATGCGTTGCATTAATTGTTGCGTGTACAACCCGACGCCATTTTTTTCAGCACCGCCTCGTTCACCGTAGACTTTGACTCTTTCCATGCCACAAGTCGGCGATTTAGCACACACGATATAGCCGGATAAATGTTCAGATTGCAGCTGCTCTATTTTCTGCTCGGAATAATTGAGTAAGGCCGCCGTATGATCGCGGCTGGCATCTTTTGTTTCCACCAAGGCGATGCGTTCATTATTCGACATTAAACGTATGGTTGGTCGTGGCACTGGTAGCCCCATACCGACTTCGGGACAAACGGAAACAAATTCGAAGAAGTTGGCCAACTCTTTGGTAACAAAGTTGCTTACTTTATGCCCAGAGTCAAAGCGAACCGGTTCACCGAGTACACAAGCGCTAATACCAACGCGAATAGGGGTCGATTCCATCTTTTTTCTCCTAATGACGATAATGTTGGGTAACATCACTCACGGTTGTACAATTATTTTATTTGTATAAGGTATAGCACAGCTCCGCAAAGTTATACAAATTATTTTTTTGTACATGAAACTGAGCATCTTTTGTCTCCCTATTCGATTAAGCAGCTAAAAAGCCTAAAATTACAGCGAGAAAACCAGTGTTTTGTGATTCAAACGATTAACAAATCGATTGCGCCATCAAATTAAACAGATTTAGTTATCAATAAGGGATTCAAAAGATTATCAAGGTGTTTTTGTGACTTAGTTCTCACGGAGTACTGGTACGACAAGATAGTATTGCTGCAACTGAACATTCATCAGTCAACAATAATCGTAATTAACTATTGTGACTGATTAACTCTTGGAGAAAAATGATGGCGACCCCACATATCAACGCACAAGCAGGCGCATTTGCAGAAACCATTTTGATGCCTGGCGATCCGCTTCGCGCAAAGTTCATCGCCGAAACCTATTTAGACGATGTGACCCAAGTTTGTGATGTCCGTAACATGTTCGGTTACACCGGTTTTTACAAAGGTGTCAAACTGTCCGTCATGGGTCACGGCATGGGAATTCCATCCGCGAGCATTTATGTACACGAACTGCTGGCTGAATACGGCGTAAAAAATATTATTCGTATCGGTAGCTGTGGCGCTGTTCGTGATGATGTTAACTTAATGGATGTGGTGATCGCGATGGGCGCATCAACCGATTCTAAAGTAAACCGTATCCGTTTCGGCGGGCATGATTTTGCTGCAGTGGCCGATTATGACTTGCTAGAAACCGCAGTTAACCAAGCGCGCGCTCATCAAATTCCAGTTAAAGTTGGTAATATTTTCTCTGCCGACCTCTTCTATACTCCAGAGCCAGAAATTTTTGAAAAGATGAAAAAGCTAGGCATCTTAGGTGTCGATATGGAAGTCGCTGGTATCTATGGTGTTGCGGCTGAGCACGGCGCTCGCGCACTCGCTATTCTCACTGTCTCTGATCATATTTTGCGTGGTGAAAAACTCAGCTCTGAAGAACGTCAAAAATCGTTCCATGAGATGATGACTATTGCGCTCGATACGGCAATCAACCTTTAATTTTTTACCCCGAGGGGGAGATCGTGTCTAACGACCAATTACCAGCGGCCGCTGAAGGTTTGCAACTCAACTTTTGTAAAACATTGGCGTGTGATAACTTTGGCTTGAGCGACGCAAAACATTATGTTCTGCAACATGCGAACCCAAAGCGGCCAACGATGGTTTGTCGTGAGTGTGGAGCTTTCCCCCCCTTACTTAATAATCGCGATGTGCTTAATGAGCTGCATCGCTTACGTCAGCAACACAGTGATGGTTTGCCCGCGTGCCGGCGCGATAATTGTCAAAATTTTGGCTTATCGGTGCACACTCACAAACACCTTTATCACGCTTTTGGTTACAGTGGCGACAGACAGCGTTATCGCTGTAAACAGTGCCACTCGACTTTTGTCGATAAATGGTCAGGTTCGAATAATAAACTTTTATTACAAGAGAGCTTACTCGGCTTGCTGTTTACCGGATATTCTGTGCGCGAGATTTGCCGCAAGTTACACATCAATCCTAAAACTTTTTATGATCACGTCGAACACATTGCCAGCCGATGTCGACGTAAATTAGCCATGATTGACGCGCGATGGGTCAATCACGCCAAGGCGTATCAGTTAGCCTCTTATTATTTGCCGCTACAACCTCGCAGCAATAATGGTGCGCTGTGGATGGCAACGGGTGATGCCAAAACCGGTTATATTTTGTGTCAGCATGTCAACTATTCAATCCATGAACAGGCGCAAGGAACGAACGATCACGATCCTTATCATCTACCTGCACGTTTTGTCAGTAAAGATTACTCTTCAGAATCAAACCTCCCGCTGTCAGTTTCTTCATCTATTTTACGGGAACGGATTGATCAAAAATATCAAACGATTTTAGCGCGAGGCAATGTTGAAGACCCAATGGGGAATTTAACGCGTTTTGATTATCCTTCAAAAGGAGCATTAATTCGCCCGCCCTATACCGCGTATGCTCATTATCTGCATGTGCTCGATCTGTGTCACAGCGATAAACCTGTGACGATTTTCATGCCACAAGATCCCTTATTACGCTCCGCATCAATGAGTGTTTGCTTACCTCGCATCCAAAATAACACCGTACATCTGATGTACGTTGAAGAGGATGAAACCTGGTCAAACCATCATGCATTCAACAAAATCGATATCGTTCTCATGGGCTGGTGGCGAGATCGATGGGCGATTATTAATCATCAGAATAGCGCGAAAGGGATCTGTTATTTAGCGGGTAATCAGCCCGATCCCGAGCATTGGCTATCGATCGCTTCCACCCGTCAAATAGCTTTCTACCAACAGCGCTTCCAATTACTGTTTGAATCGCTGATTAATGAGCCGCGTCGTAAATTACGTCCCGGTGGCATCTTGCCGTTATTGGATATTTTCCGTGCTTGGCATAACCTCTGTTATCAAGATAAATATGGTTTCACCGCAGCACAAAACTTAGGTGTAACTCAACATCCTTTAACATTAAAAGAGCTTTTATCATAACGCAGCCTCCGGCAGCATTAAAAACCGCCCGCAAAAACACTCTTCATCCCCTGCGGGCGGTATTCAGTACTCAATCAAGGTTATAGACTCGAACACAAGGTCTATCGACCCCATCACGTATTCACACTAAACTAAGAGGGAAGTGACTTTCTTACCGCACCTTGGGGTGAATCAAGAAATGTGAACTAAGATCAATAAATACGGTGTCATCGAGTAATTCACAGTACATTACTTGTCGATAGAGATAAGCTTAAGCCTAAAGACCATGCACAAAAAGGTTCAATCATCCTTGATTAGGAAAGATAGCCTAAGGTTAATCAATCAGCATGGTACTGATAAGGATGATCATTTGGATAAGTATCAGCGCCTCCTCGAACAGGAAATTAAACAACTAAAATCGAGAATTGATTCTGAACCTCAACAGGTCATCCCTATCGCTCAGCAATGTTTATCTCGAGCCGAGCAGTTGGATTATTCTCAGGGTATCTTGCAATCACAGATCATTCTCTCACGTTGCGCTTGGGTCAATGGCGATTATCGCCTTGGTTTGAAAACCATTAAGCAAGCTTATCTCCACCAACACAGCCAAGATAATGATGATTATCTCGCCGAAATTTTTCATGTTCATGCTCTGCACTTCTGGGGACAAGCAAAATATTACACCGCACAACAGTATTGGATTAATGCGCTTGAGCAAGCTTCCCTTGTCGATGATACCGAAATCCTAATCGAAAGCCTTATCGGACTGGGTAATATTTGGCGCATGACTCATGACTATCAACTGGCTTGTTCTACCCATGAATTAGCCGTCAAAGTCGCCAATAATTGTCGAATCGCTTGGTTAGAAGGCAAAGCTCGGATTTTATGGGCTTGGGACCTTTATCTGCTCAATCATTACTTAGATATGCTTTCTGTGCTCGATGGCGCAGAAGAAGCCTTGCAAACTCATGCCGATCAAACTTGGCAAGCAGAAATATGGGATTTTCGTAGCCTCGCATTATTGGGTTTAGAACGTTTAGCGGATGCCGAACAAGCCACACAACGCGCGCATGATTTAGCTGAGCGACATAACCTGCCATGGATGAAAGCTCACGCTTATATTAGCCGCGCACGATTAGAATTATTGCGTAAAGACATCGATAAAGCTGGTCAGTTACTCGCTTTGGCCGAACAATCTGCAGAGAAATTCGATGATCGAGAGCTACTCTCGCAAATTTGCTATCAACAATCGTTAGTCGCGGAAGAGTGTGGTAATTACCCGCAAGCCTTGGCCGCTTTTCAAAAATATCGACAGCTTTCTCTTAGCATGCAACGTGAACATACCGCGCACTTAGGGTTAGATAAGGCGCGCCTCTCAAAACGGCAATTGGAGCAGCGGGCTAGAAAACTCACTCATCGTATCCGCTCCCAGTATGAATATGATCCACAAAAACATTTATCTAATGTGGTATCCGAGAACTACTGGTGGGAGCAGCTAATGCTTTACAAAGCGGAATTAAAGCAAAGTAAACATTGCGTGTTGATCATTCGTCATGACGATCCCTGCTATTTAGATACCTGCACGGAAATCATCCATACCTTATGTGTCGCGCCGGATTTATTATCTCGTTTAAGCCCAACACGATTAGCGTTATTGTTGGCGGAAACCGGCCCTCAAGCCCAGCAGTTTTATCATACCCTTGAGCAAATATTGGATGTTTATCCATGGCAACGCAAAGGCTTAACCGGACCAAAACCACGATTAACTTGGCATGATATCTTGAGTTTTCCGTTTACTTTGGAACAATTAGAACAACTTCAAGCACAGGAAGAGGCCAATGGAAACACTGCTCAATAAAATTCAGGATGCAGGGTTAGACGTCACCGCCGTGAATGGGGAAGAAGCGATCATCTTTTGGCATCATGTTTATCAACATATCGCCAATTCTCCTGAAGAAAAAGCCTTGTGTCTTACGTTGAGTGCCGAGTATCGCGCGGAACTAAACCAATTAGCAGCCAGCTCTGAGGAGTTAAATGCCGCACTGGAACTGCTCAGTGCCAGCAAAAACATTGAGCTAATTTTAAGTATTAAACAGAGTCTCAGCGAACGCTTAATTGAGCTTAGCCACTACCATGCGGCACTCAACGAATACGTGACTATCTCCCACCTTGCCGTCACCCATGGCTATATTGATGACTTTGCACAATCAGTACTTGGGATGGGAAACTTATGTGATGCTTACGGCGATCATAACCGTGCGCTGCGTTATTACCAAAAAATCGATGCGCTTGACCACGCTCTCAGTAGCCGATCGTTACGCTTACGTTATAAATTACATATGCTGGCCTGCTATCTGCATCTTCAACGTTTTTCGGCGGCTTATGATTTACTCAAGGAGTGCGAAGAGCTCAGTATCTTGGTCAGTGATAAAACCTTGATGGGGCAAATTGCGCTGTATCAAGCGAAGTTATGTCGTCAACACGGTCAACTGGATCAAGCAGTCACTCGACTATCCCATGTCCAATACGTCAGTGGTAACGTCCATTCGATGTGGCTATCTAACATGATACGCATTGAACAAGCTTATTGCTTATTAGAGTTAGATAAAGCACACATGGCCGCGTTGCTACTCACTACCACGGAAAAACGTCTTAAGAAACTTAACGTACCGATTTTAGAGCAGAGTCTGTATGCGGCATTCAGTGAAGTGTGTGAACGCCAAGGCGACTATCAACGCGCTTTATATTATGAGAAAAAAGGCTTTCGCTTAGAGTCTGACTTAGTAAAACGTATTCCGATTGGTGAACTGGGTGCGGCTCAGCTGCGCCGCTTGGCTCGTTTTGAGCCACAATTAAAACTGATTCTCTCTGAACAAGAAAATCGTGAGCTAAAAGAAACGACTGAGCATCAAAAAAACACCGTTGCTCAATTACAACAAGACGTGTTCACCGATCCATTGACTCAATTACATAACCGCCGTTGGTTAGAAATAAAGCTGAAAGATTTACTGCTCCACGAGACGTCCTTTGCTTTTTTAGTGGTGGATATTGATCACTTTAAATCGATTAATGATGAATTAAGCCATTTAGTCGGTGATAAAGCGATTACTCATGTTTCTGAAACGCTTGCCGATTATTTTAAGTTTCGTGGAGCCTCCTGTGTGCGCTTTGGTGGAGAAGAATTTTTAGTCATTCTTGAAGGCTGTTCATTAGATCAAGCCATCATGCATGCCGATACCTTCCGAGAACGTATCGTCAATTACGATTGGCAAACCATATTAGGCGAACGAGGTCTCACCGTCAGTATTGGTATCACCCTCCATCGTGATGGTGAAAATACTCAGCGAACCTTCTATCGTGCTGATAAAGCGCTTTACAGAGCGAAAGCCAATGGCCGCAATCAAGTTTGTAGTGAATAGTCATCAACTACAAACTTGATCTAAAACGCTTAATTTTTGCTTAAATTGCTTGGAAAAGGCCTCGAATCCACCTAAGATCGGCCGTTGATTATTTTTATAAATTTAACAAAAAGCGAATTCAGACCCCATAAAAAATCGACAAAGCAACGATTACACCCAAGAGTCTGAACGCGGAGCATTTATGCATACAACGTCATTAATCAATCATGAAAAACTGGCTCACCCTAAACCACCATCAACAGCCGATACCGTCACCACGGTCAACAGTATTGATGCTTTAGCGATGGTAGAGCATGGCAGTGAGTTAACCTTAAGTATTACCACACCGGTAGGAACAAAATTTCTTTGCAAAACCACGTTTATTGGTACTCATTCAGACACTTATTTACTGATTGAAACGCCTAAAATTTCAGCCGATGACTTGAATTATTACTTCCAGCAAGGTTTTTGGATCCATATTCGCGCTATTTCATCGCGCGGTGAAGGGGCAAAAATTCATTTCCGTAGCCAACTACTGCATACCATTCAAGATCCTTTGGCTCTTTTGGTACTTTCTATCCCCAATACCATGCAAGTGACGCAATTGCGTCAAGAACCCCGTTATGAGGTTAATTTAGCGGCTCGTGTGATTTGTGAAAACCAACGTTCTGAATGTGAGGTGAGAGATCTATCGAAAAATGGTTGCCGTTTTATCACACCACCATTAAGCCGCCATTGGCAAGTTGGCGATCATGTCAGTATTGATATCTCGACTGAGCGACAGCATAGCCAAGTTTTTTCGCCTCTAACTGGACGAATTTGCAATCTACAGCGCTCGATTCATCACGTTCGGTATGGCTTGAAATTTGACGAGTCAGGAAGAGAAAGTGCGAAAACGCTGCTCGGACAGTTGAAGTTCAATGGTACTAAACTGATGCTGACGAAATCATCTCAATAAAACATCATTTTCTTAACAACAAAAAAATAGCCAGTCGCAACACGGCGACTGGCTTGTATTGGGTGAACAAATTGTCGTTCACTAACAACGTCAGTTGATTAAAACGGCCCTCGGCTTAAGAAGGGCCGCAACAAATTATGCACTAGGTTTAATTATATTTAAAGTTGCAATCAGTGACTGGCGTTATATTTACTAATATTTTCATTCGGTTAATTGCAAAAAAGCATCATTAAACTCAGAAAAACAAGGTTTAGATCACACTCAAACACGGCAGCGATTAAAGCCTTCAAGCTCAGTGATGAATCGCGGTTAGCAATAACAACGGTAGGAGGGGGAAGTGGACTTCGCTATACTTCTCCATCGCTTAATAGCCACCTTTAGGTCAGTATAATGAATTATCTCAGCACATTTTTAAAAGGGATCGCTATGGGAGCAGCAGATGTTGTTCCAGGTGTCTCTGGCGGCACTATCGCTTTTATTACCGGAATTTATGATACTTTATTAGAAAGTATTCGGCGTATTAACCCACACCTAATCCAACATTGGCGACAACATGGGTTTCTCTCCACTTTTCGCCATATCAATGGCGGATTTTTATTGGTTTTATTCAGTGGTATATTTACCAGTATACTTACCTTAGCGAAATTCATCTCTTGGCTATTAGTTAACCAACCTATTCCCACGTGGTCATTTTTCTTCGGATTAATCATGGTCTCGGTGTGGCATATGCTGCAGCAAGTAGAAAAACGGCAGGCTTCACGTTTTCTCGCTTTTATCGTCGGTGGTGTCTTCGCTTATACCATCACCATGATTAATCCTATTCAACTCGATGTGACAACATTCAATATCGTGCTAGCAGGCAGCATTGCGATTTGTGCAATGATTTTACCTGGCATTTCAGGCAGCTTTATTCTTCTATTACTCGGCATGTATACTCCGATCCTCAATGCTGTCAAGACGTTACAAATTGATATGCTGAGCTTATTTATGTTTGGCTGTATCCTAGGCATTACCAGCTTTTCCCATCTTTTATCATGGCTACTCAAACGTTATCGAGATGTCACTCTGACTTTTTTAACGGGTCTGATGATGGGAACACTACCTAAAATTTGGCCGTGGAAAGAAACGTTAACGTGGCGAACCAACTCCAGTGGCCAAGAAGTTCCGGTATTACAGCACAACCTATTGCCTTGGGATTACGAGCAACTCACCAATCAACCAGCACAATTAGGCATTGCCATACTATGCATGCTAAGTGCGGTGATTATCGTCCTTGGACTAGAAAAAATTGCTCAGCGTGAACAGAGCCATTAAAGCGAGTTCATGTGCTCACCATTGAATTCACACTTCAACAACATAACCGAGATAATCTAACAACATAAAAGTAATGCAATTACTTTCATTTTACATCGATATTTTTCATGATTGTGAGTAATTAAACCTAGACACCAGATATCGGGTGATTATTATTGGCTACCTTCAGTCAATCATCACTGAAGTAAATAGCACGGATTGATCTTGACTAAACAAGATCGCTGAAGCTAACAATGCCTTGAAACGGATGATGACCAACCACATTGGCTGCTCAACGCATCGAATCCGTCGTTGAACACTGATCAGATCTGCCCATTGGTTCGATTTCAAGGCTCAACACTCTAATAATTACATTTGAACACAGGGATAATTATGCAAAGCAACTCTCTCCTTGCCCGTTTTGCTCGTGGAAATCTGGTATTACAAATTTTAGCTGGGATCGTGCTAGGCATCGCACTGGCTATTATTTCACCAGAAAGAGCAGAAAGTGCGAGCCTGATTGGTAATCTATTTGTCGGCGCACTCAAAGCCGTTGCACCGATTTTAGTGTTTATTTTGGTCGCCGCTTCAATCGCTAACCAAAAGAAAAACAAACACACTTATATGCGCCCCATCGTGGTGCTTTACCTTTTCGGTACCTTTGCGGCCGCATTAACGGCGGTTTTGTTAAGCTTTATGTTCCCAACCACATTGACACTGGTTGCCGGAGCTGAAGGAGCGACACCACCTCAGGGTATTAGCGAAGTCATCCAAACACTTTTATACAAGTTAGTCGATAACCCAGTCAACGCGCTGATGTCCGCCAACTATATTGGTATTCTTGCATGGGCGGTTGGCCTTGGCTTAGCACTGCATCATGCTTCCGCTACCACTAAGTCGGTATTTGAAGATCTTAGCCATGGTGTATCACAAATTGTTCGCTTTATTATCCGCTTAGCCCCATTTGGTATTTTTGGTCTTGTTGCATCCACCTTTGCCTCAACCGGATTTGATGCACTAATCGGCTATGCTCAACTGCTGGCTGTCTTGCTAGGTGCGATGCTCTTCATTGCATTAATTGTCAACCCTGCCATCGTTTATGCAAAAACAAAAAGTAACCCTTACCCATTAGTCTTCCAGTGTTTACGTGAAAGTGGAGTGACTGCCTTTTTCACCCGTTCAAGCGCAGCAAATATTCCTGTGAATATGGCACTGTGTGAGAAATTAAAGCTTGATGAAGATACTTATTCCGTCTCTATTCCCCTTGGTGCGACGATTAATATGGGCGGTGCAGCGATTACGATTACCGTATTAACGCTAGCAGCCGTTCATACCATGGGCATTGAAATAGATATTTTCACCGCATTATTATTGAGTGTTGTCGCGGCAATTTCAGCCTGTGGTGCTTCTGGAGTGGCGGGCGGTTCGCTACTTTTGATACCTCTTGCTTGTAGTTTATTTGGGATTTCAAATGATGTGGCAATGCAAGTCGTCGCGGTTGGCTTTATTATCGGAGTGATTCAAGATTCTGCTGAAACAGCGCTCAACAGCTCAACCGATGTGGTGTTTACTGCTGCCGTTTGTCAGGCGAAACAGAACCAAGCTTAATCTGATAAAGCGTCTGTGCACAATACAAAACGCCCCTTTATTAAGGGGCGTTTTTGTTGGCAAGTTATCCAACAGAGATAATCAATAGCATGGCTCAGTCAGCCAACGACTACTTTGTATTACTTGATAAGATTAAGGAATTTTAGGTTTATCAATCGGACTGTGTGAAAAGTCCAATCGTGCTGGATCGGTTTCAACATCGGCGGTTAGCTCATTCACTTGAGCGCTATCCTCACCTTGAGGAACTTCCACTCGCTCCTCTGGGCCAATGTCTTCCCCTTTCTTCGGAATGGGTACCGAACGCTTATAAAACTTATTAAGCGCACGAATAATGCCATGATTGCTGACGGTATAAGTGGCTATTTTCCTTTGTAGTGGCTTCGCAAGAAATTGCAACTCAACGACGGAGTCGACGCCAATCTTAGTACCCACCTGATCTCGTAAAGAAATCGCTGGCTTATGACCAAAAGCCGCCGACAAAAATAGCCATATATAAGCGACTTCATTGCCATTTTCTCCCTGCTCTATCCATGCCTTACCCGCGAGGTACATCGCTTCTGGATGACCTTTCTCTGCCGCCCGCTCTAACCAATAACAACCTTTAGCATGATCTCGCGCCACACCCACACCATCGAGATAATTGAGGCCCAGCTTGATCATTGCTTCTAAGCTATTAAGCTCTGCCGCTCTTGAATACCAATAAAACGAATCTTGTGGTGATGGTGATAGATTGTCTTTTGAAACACACCATTCTCCCATAAACAGCATGGCGTCAATGTGTTGGCTTTCTGCCGCCTCTTGAATGAGCTCAACACCTTTAACGACGTTAACTTCCGTCCCTCGGCCATAAATCAACGCCTCTCCAGTGGCGAGTTTTGCTGCCAAATCACCTTCAACCGCTCGAATAAATTGCTGCCAAAATTTGGTTTTTTCTTTAATTAACACATCTTCACGAATTTTCCCACAGACACGCACTACGCCGTACATACCATTAATATTGTCGAAATTCGCTGCACGTTCATACCAAAACAACGCTTCTTTGAGGTTATTTCGTTCCGCTTCTTTAGCAAGGAACAGCATCGTCGGTACATGACCAGACTCCGCTTTAAAAAGCCGATCTTTTTTCTCCTGCTCACGCATTCGCTCTAACGTTTTACGATACGCTTCTTCACGCGCTTTCTTCTCTGCTTCTAGGCGTTTTTTACGGATCGATAGCGAAATCATCCAGATAAAAATCAGGATGAGTGAGAGACCGGTAGCGCCAATAGCAATTCCAATGGTGTTCATGTAATAAAGTTCTTAATCCGTTTGTGACTAATCATAGCGTGAAAAATAGTGATGCTGGTGTATAAAAGTACCTTAATGATCATCAAACTGATTATTCTTCCTGACGACAACGTTCAGTAAACAAAGAAAGCTACACGTTGGTTTTAACCATTAAGTCAAGGCAGAGTAACACATTCGATGATTAAATAAGAACATGCCGCATTAGAAAATGCGGCATGTTCATGGCTTAAAAAATCAACCCTAGCGCTACCCCAAATGTTCTAAAGTGCTCATTAGTGAGTTCTGCTATTAACAGCTTTCACAAATACAGCTTGTGCACTCTCAATACCTAAGGCTTTAGCTTCATCCAACAGACCAAGTGCTTTAGGAATATCATTTGCAGCAACCGCTTGTTGGATAGCGGTGTGATAATAATTTTTAGTATCTGGCTGAACTGTTGCGGCTTCGGTTGATACTGACGTTTTAGATGGAGAACGATTGAATGACAACCAACTTGGACCGGCAACATCAAGCTCAATGGTCCCCGTTAAATGATGAGGTATTGGAATATCTTTAAGTTCAGGCATATAGTTACCGCGAGCCTCTGCGTCAATGCGGCCAGGATGTGCAACATATGTACTTGCCTGAAGATCAGATGATTTTGTATAAACGATTAAATAGAGTGTGCTATATCCTTGAGGTGGAAAAAAATCCAGTTCAGAAACTAAGCGATTTCCTTTATTAAGCCGAGGTTTACGATACTCAAAACTCGCGCTATCAAATGACTCAATTACTTGACCTTGCTTGTCGGTAATCATGACATGTGGATAAAAAACAGTATCTTTAATTTCACTCGTTACAGTCAAAGAAAGTTGACCTCGATCTGCTGGGATTTCAAACATCGCGACAGGGCTAGAAATAAAATCATTCTTTAAATATTGTGTACTAGGCGTGATAGAGACCTTCGTTGTGCTAGGCAGCCTTACTTTGGTAGCTTGTAATTGAGCAACCATTTCAAATTGTTGTCTTGCTGAATCTGCAGAAGTCTGTTCGATAAGCGGGTTAGACTGACACCCCGCTAAAGCAATGCAGCCTCCTAATAATAATGCTCGAAAATACATAAGGATCCCCTATTTTATTTTTTTAAAGATTCGCATAAACCTTTAAAAAAATAGCTGACCTAAGTCAGCTATTTATCTATGGACTTAATAATGTGAAACTGTTAGCAGTTTACCACCAAGCTTCAACTTGCACACCAACAACAAACTCTGAATCATTACCTGTACCGAAACGATCATCATTTTTTGTATCGTGTAGATAGCTACCATAAACGCGTAACTCAGGACGAGACCAGAAACTATCACCCATTGCCCAAGCTTGAGCAACAGTCAACTTAGCATGACCAAAGTCTTCGGTTTCTGTACCTGCAGCTTTCTTACCACCGTGATAACCGGCTTCAAAGACAGTGCGCATCGTATCATTCCACTTATACATCGGACGTACTACTGCCGAGTATTGGTCTGTACTTAACTTCGCGGCGCTGATATCTGAGCCGTTCATATAAGCTAATTGGTGGCCCATTTCCCACTGTTCGCCAAGGCTCATTACACCCCAGTTAATCAAACGAAACGCGCTTGCATCATTATTAGCTGACGTACCACGGTCATACCACGCACCTGAGCCAAAATCCGCTACTTGATTTCCGTAACCATTAGTGCCGTATTGTAGGATAGTTTGGTTAAATCCATTGCTTAAACCTTGATGTAAAATCGCACTAAGTAGTACGCCATCGTCTGCTTGCTCACTGACATTATCTTTATCAGTAGCAAAGTTATAAGCAACAGCAAGTTCTAAAGAAGCGTTATCCCATACACCAATATTCGCTAGACGAGCATCAAAAATATAGCCGGTTGAGTTTACATGAGCACCATCTTGAATCAATGCAACAGATAGTTTTTGATTACCAACAGAGACATTCTCAATACCACCACCAGTTCCTGATGTATTTAGGTAATAGAAGTCCGTAATATGGATATCTTTACGTTGGTAGTAGCGTTTACCAGCCCAAAGAACAGCATCAGGATCTGAGGCAAACAAACCTTTTGCTTGCACGTTAAACTGAGCAACGTTAATTTCTTTGCTCTCCCAACCACTCTTACCTTCGTCCGAGCTGGCAATCATTGATTCAACTTTCCAAGTTTGCTCACCAGTTTTTAACTCTTTGGCAAAACCAAACTCGTAGTAGTTGTCATTTTCATTCCCTAGACGACCTACGCCATTTTTCTCAAACGCTTGATCACCAGTACCATGATTGCTGATGGCCGTACCAGCACGCATGTAACCATTAAAATCGACAGCAAAAACAGAACCTGCTGCTAAAGAAGCAGCCACTGCGGCAGCAATTACACTTACTTTTTTCATTGTTAACTCCATTTAGGGTTTTTACTCTTTTTTATCCTCAACTTTAACGTGGCTCATAAAGGCAGAAATGAATCACGAAAAGCAGAGGTGAGACGGGATCAATCTCCCGTTGTTTCAGCTACGAAGAAGGTTACTAAAAGCACAGAAGGGTGAGGTCCTCCACCCCAACGATATTTAGGGGGGATGAGAGAGGATGAGTTTTTTTACCGAATGGTGTTTTTAATAGGTTGATCACGGAATTAGGGGGGGGATAGGTACCAACCAACACCATTAATTCATACAAAATGTATTAGTGATCACTGTTTCACAATAAGTTAACCGCAAGAGTGAAATAAAATTACATAATAATATTTGTGACTAGGCGCTTGACCTTATGCTGACAAAGCCTTTTACTTAATAAGTCAGTGACTGAAAATAGAATAACAACGGTAACTTACCATGAAAGCCATGCTCTCTCAGCCGTACCCACTCGGTGCGACACTCGATAACGATGGATGCAATTTTGCTGTCTTCGCCCCCGCTAACAAAGATATTGTGTTAGCGCTTTTTCATGTCGATGGCAGCTACCATACCCATCCTTTGGATCACGAATATGCTGGTATCCAGCACACCTACGTGGAAGGCGTTAAGGCGGGACAACGTTACGGTTTTATTACTCAAGTCGAAGGCGAGCTATTTTATCTGTCTGACCCTTACGCTCAGGCCTTAGATGGCCCGCTGACCTATCAGCCGCCGTTAACACCAACTGGTAGTTTTGATTTGCCCAAATGTGTCGTGGTCGATGATCAATTTGACTGGCAAGACGTGCAACGCCCTAAACGGCCACGTGATGAAATGGTCATTTTTGAAACCCATGTCAAGGGGCTGACTAAACTTCACCCCAATGTCCCTAAATCACAACGCGGTACTTATTTGGGTTTAATTAGTGAACCAATGTTGACCTTTTATCGGCAACAAAATATCAATACATTGCAACTACTGCCTATCGCTGCCTGTATGCATGAACCTCATCTACTTGAAATGGGCAAAGTCAATTACTGGGGCTATAACCCATATTTATTTATGGTGCCCGACCCACGTTACGCTAAAAGTGATGCGGTACAGGAATTGAAAACCGTGATCCGCGAGCTGCATAAGCAAGGTATCGAAGTGATTTTGGATGTCGTCTATAACCATACGGCTGAGGGTGGTGAAGGGGGTGCCGTTTTTAATCTGAAAGGGCTTGATCCTAATTACTACCTCAAGCACGGCTCAATGTACGCTAATTTTACCGGATGCGGCAATACGCTTAATCTCACTTATCAGCCCACTTTAAATCTTGTCATGGACACTTTGCGCTATTGGGTCAATGAGTATCAGATTGATGGTTTTCGTTTTGATTTAGCAGCAACCTTAGGCCGTAATGGCGATAATTTTAGTCGTGAAGCTGCGTTCTTTAAAGCCGTAGCCCAAGACCCTGTGTTACAACAAGTGAAGTTGATTGCCGAACCATGGGATATTGGTCCAAATGGTTATCAAGTCGGTAACTTTCCTTTTGGCTGGAATGAAACCAACGATAAATTACGAGATATCGCGCGAAGTTTTTGGCGTGGCGATCAAGGCTTTTTAAAAGAGTTTGCCACACGAATCATGGGGTCACGCGATTTATACAGCGCCTCACAGTGGCCCTATAAATTGACCGTCAACTACATCACCTATCATGACGGCTTTACTCTACAAGATCTCGTTTCTTACAAACATAAACACAATGAAGCCAACGGTGAACAAAATCGCGATGGCCATGGTGATAATCGCTCAGATAATTATGGCTTCGAAGGCGATACCGATAATATGGTCATTCGTACCATTCGTGAGCGACAAAAACGTAATTTTATGGCTAGCTTACTGTTTGCGTTTGGGATCCCACATATTCTTACCGCTGATGTCGTCTCACATACTCAGCAAGGTAACAACAATGCTTATTGCCAAGATAACGACATCAGTTGGTTAAACTGGCAATTGACGGAACGTAAAGAATATTTCAGACAATGGCTCGGTGAGATGGTTGCTGCTCGTCAGCGTTATATGGTGCCGTTTATTCGCGCCTTCAGTGGTGAAACACGCAATTCAAACCGTGTTTTTTGGCGACGCAATGACGGGACATTAATGGAGCAGGATGACTGGAATCAACGTAACTCGGTGATACTGCATATTGGCATTGGTGATCATGGCCAAGAGCTCGCTTATTTGATTAATCAAACCAACGCCAATACACGCTTTACACTGCCAGGAGAAACCGAGCAAGAATGGTGTGTGATCTGTGATACGAATATGCGTACCGTACATCAAGATTCGGTAAAAGATGAGGTTGTTCTCCTTCCCATGTCGATGGCGATTTTGCACAGCCATCCGCGGAAAAAATCGCACAAATAGCCTCTAGCAAGTAGGTGTTCATCGGCTCGACCACCTACTTGCTGTCGATAATAGCGATTTTGATCTCCCACACTACTTCTGTTATAACAGCGCTTCCTCATTGATGTCCCCTATTTATTAGAAACGCTATTTCTCCCAAACTATAGAGCGTAGATTAAGGTTTTTGCATGTATAAACGATTTGAAAGTTTGACCGATGCTTTCCCTAAACACGAGCCACAGCGCCCACCCAATACCTTGTGGGCTTTTTGCTTACACTACACCAAAGGTTTTGAAAAACCGTTGATCACTATGGCGCTGTTAAGTACTTTAATCGCCGTCATTGAAGTGTCTCTATTTGGTTTTATGGGACACTTGGTCGACTGGCTATCCACCAGCCAACCAGAGACATTTCTTAGTGATAATCGCAATACACTGATGGGTCTAGGGCTGCTCCTTTTAGTGGGCATGCCAATCCTTGTTTCAGTCTATTCATTATTAATTCATCAGACCATGCTGGGTAACTATCCGATGTCGATACGCTGGCTCGCACATCGTTACTTACTCAAACAAAGCCTATCTTTCTATCAAGATGAATTTTCCGGTCGCATTGCCACGAAAGTGATGCAAAGCGCTTTAGCGGTACGTGAAACGGTCATGAAGACATTGGATGTTTTTGTCTATGTGATTGTTTATTTCTCGGCCATGCTGTTTATTTTAGCTCAAGCCGATTGGCGACTCATGCTGCCGATGTTGCTCTGGCTTACCGCTTATATCGCGATTCAAGTGCACTACGTGCCGAAATTAAAAAAAGTCTCTACCGAGCAAGCCGATGCTCGGTCGCTAATGACTGGGCGAATTGTTGACAGTTATACCAATATCATGACCGTCAAACTGTTTTCTCATAGCCGACGTGAAACCGATTATGCCGAGCAAGGCATGGAAGGGTTTCTCGATACGGTGCACCGCCAAATGCGCTTGGTGACCGGTTTTAATATTTGCGTCGAAATCGCCAATTATGTCTTGGTCTTTACGATTGCTGCTATGTCGATCTATTTATGGATGGGCAGTGCGATCACTGTTGGAGCGATTGCGATTGCCATCAGTTTAGCGCTGCGTATCAACGGCATGTCAAAATGGATCATGTGGGAAGTTGGTGCTCTGTTTGAAAACATGGGCACGGTGGTCGATGGCATGAAAATGCTTTCTAAACCGATTGCGATTGAAGACAGCCCTAATGCCCAATCCTTGCAAGTACGTGAAGGGAAAATCGAGTTCGAAAACGTCAGTTTTCATTATGGTGAAAATAAAGGGGTGATCAATCACCTCAACCTGACCATTAAACCTGGAGAAAAAGTTGGCCTCGTCGGTCGCTCCGGAGCTGGGAAATCAACGTTGGTTAATCTCCTGCTACGCTTTCACGATGTAGAAGGTGGCGCTATCAAAATCGACGGTCAAAATATTGCAGAAGTGACTCAAGACTCATTGCGCGCAGCCATTGGTATGGTGACGCAAGATACTTCTTTGCTCCATCGTTCGATTCGTGAAAATATCTTATACAGCAACCCCAATGCTTCGGAAGAAGCGATGTTAAGAGCCACACGTCAGGCGCATTCTCATGAGTTTATTGAAACTTTAACCGACCCATTTGGTAACGTCGGTTATGATGCACAGGTTGGCGAACGTGGCGTTAAGCTCTCAGGTGGACAGCGTCAGCGGATTGCCATATCGCGAGTGCTACTTAAAGATGCGCCACTGCTGGTGTTGGATGAGGCCACCTCAGCGCTCGATTCAGAAGTCGAAGCCGCCATTCAAGAAAGCCTCAATGAACTGATGCAAAATAAAACCGTGATTGCGATTGCCCATCGGCTATCGACTATTGCCGCTATGGATCGCTTGATTGTACTCGATAAAGGACACATTGTTGAACAGGGCACTCATCAAGAGTTGATTCAACAAAATGGCATCTATGCACAACTCTGGGCACATCAGACTGGCGGTTTTATTGGTGGTGAAGAAGACGATTTGGCGTAATCGATAGGTATAAAGTGAGTACTTCCTATCATCATAGTGATGAATGTTGGCTGCCTCCCATGCAACCAACGTTCATACGACGTCGACTCAACAATATTAGCTAATTTTTTCTATCTCTTTCGTCCCTTTGGGACATTTCATTTTGGTGTAACTTTATCATGAACAACAAAAGCATTATGACCAACCTCATTGCCTTACTGGTATTAATCGGTGGTTATTACTTCTCTTATCCTATGATGTTTAGTGCAGGATTATTCGCTTTTTCTGGTGCGGTGACCAACTGGCTAGCCATTCATATGTTATTTGAAAAAGTGCCTTTTCTTTATGGTTCAGGGGTTATCCCTGCGCGATTCGATGATTTTAAACACGCGATTAAGACTCTGATGATGGAGCAGTTTTTTACTGATGCGAATATTGAGCGTTTTCTCAATCAAGAAATGAGCAGTTCGCAATCCATCAATCTTGAACCGGTAATTGCTCAGGTTGACTTTAATCCAGCGTTTGATTCCTTGGTTGAGGTGATTCAGCAATCTTCCTTTGGTGGAATGCTGGCTATGTTTGGCGGTGCCGACGCACTGCAACCGCTTAGAACTCCTTTTGTTGAAAAGATGCAAGCGTCCATGATCGACATCAGTCAGAGCGATTCCGTCAAAAACGCCTTAAAAACCCAGCTTGAGTCTCCGGCGATGCTGGATGAAATCAAAACCAATATTGAGCAGATTATCAATCAACGTTTACATGAGTTAACGCCACAAATGGTTAAAGAAATTGTCCAGAAAATGATTAAACAACATTTAGGCTGGCTCGTTGTATGGGGCGGAGTCTTTGGCGGTTTAATTGGTGTCGTGGCCAGTGCACTATAGGCCATTAATACTCGAAAAAAATGGGCGTAATGCCCATTTTTTATTGTTTTTGATAACGTAAAAAAGACGGTAAATAGCGCCAAGCCCAAGGATACCGTTTCGGAACGAAGAGATACAAGGCACCAATTAACAAAACCGCTGCAAATAAATCTTCCGGCCGATGCATACCAACCCATAAGCGAGAAAAAGCGATAGAGCCACTCCAAGCTAATAATAGCAAAGCGCTTAATCGATGTTTTTGCTCTAACCAAATACCACCAAAAAACAGCAAACAGAGTGCAGCAAACACGGTATGGCCTGAAGGGAAAGAGTAATCTCGCTCTTGTTCCCACACTGCTAAACGTGCCGAAGAGACTTTACCGTTCATTTGCTCCATCGCTAACGCTTGTTGCTGGGCATCTAAGCGATAAAAGTGTTGCGGAGAAGGCAGAGTGAGTGATTGAGTCATCACTTCAGTGTAAGGACGAGGGCTTTGAGTCACGTGTTTGATGCCTGTTTTTAGGATCATCGCCAGAACTAACAGTACCCCGAGTTGCATCGCTTTATCTAGCCATTGGCGTCGACACTCAGGCACGCGATACCAAGTCCAGCCAATCAGTACCACTAAAGTCAGCAAAAACCCTTCTTTACCAGCAGAGTGAGTGAGTAAGACCAGCCATTGGGTCAGACGATCATCGTCTAAAGCGAATAAGTTGACTTGTGTCCCGACAAGACTGATGGGGATTAATAGCAGCATGAGCGCTATTAATAGCATCAATCCAAATTTAGATTGAGTAATTGGTTGCTTCAACACGTTTACACCTCCACTTTGAGGCTAAGGAGTGTAAACGAGTTTTTATCCACTTCTATCAAACTCTATTCATTTCTTTGTCAATTTTTTAAAAACGCGATCTTCGACGGTTACGCAATAATCGACGCCTAATCAGGGTACTTGTTCTTAGCCAAACCGCCATCACTTTAAACACTCAACCAGCCATATCAACAGACAACCGATTCAGCTCATCAATAATCGCTTTCGTCTCCTTAGAGTAGATCAACTTATCTTTGGCTCCGATTAACTGAATCATTTTTACTTTACCAGAGAGAACCAGCTGACGAAGCATACGCAGCACCATTTGGCAATCAATAACATGATGCTCATCTAATCGATTCAATGGGATCAATGAAGCCAGATCAATAGAAATCAGCAATTGGTCACAGTGCTCAATGTAATGATTCAATTGGCTTTTGACCTGATTTCGTTGCCGAAAGTGACATTCTTGATCGGTTAACCAATCGCAACCTAAATCTTCTGCGTAATCTAAGGTTTGGCTATTTACTCGCTGGGCATCAATCCCTAAATAGAGTAACCGCGTCTGAGCATAACGAGATAATGCAAAATGATAGGCAGACCCAATTTGACGATCTAAGGTCTGTTTTAATTCAAATTCATGGCCAATATGAATAATCCCGAGTTCGTCATTATCGAGCGCTAACAGCGGTAAGGCATTGAGCAACAATTCATGGCAATTGCCTAATATCACCGGAATCGAATGCAAAGTAAAATGATGACTGAGCAAGTCACGAAAACGAGTATCGGCAGGATCATGCAAGACCAAATGACCAGCATCAGCGTAATGGGCATGGATACCTTGTTGGTAAAGCCAATCGGCGGCAAATTCTAAACTTTGCTGAGCCAATTCAAATTCTACTTGAGACATCGGCTTTATCTGTTCGCACACAGTACAAAACGTAAAAGCAGACATCGACTGAGACTCAGGACGACTGAGACGGTAGCGTTTGAATAGACTAAGCATGATGAATTACCTTTCTGGTGGCAACGCTCGCGCGGCCTGTAATACATGTAAAATGATCCGTTGCCGATGGGTCTCGACACGATGAGCCGGTGCCATAACAGAAATTGCTCCGATCAATTTACTCCCTTTCATTACCGGAGCGCTGATCCCAGAAACTCCAGGATCAATTTCAGAGGTGCTCACGGCATAACCATGGCGACGAATTTTCTCTAATTCGATTTGCCATTTTTCCATTTGATGATCTTCACCAAAATAGCGCAGTATTTTTTCACAGCGCTGAGATGGCATAAACGCCAACATCACTTTAGATGAGGCACCTCGAAGCAGGGGTTGACTTTGACCCTGGACGAAGCTGCATCGAAGTGCCTGCATGCTCTCTTTTTGGCTGACACACAAAGCTCGGTATCCCACCGGAACCATGTAGGCCGCCATTTCACCAGTCTGTTTCTGTAAACGACTCAGTACGGCTTCTACCGCGTCTAAATTATGTTGGCTGGTCTCATAACTGTGCATGAGCAGCAGTGCTGCAGGGCCAATAATTAACGTTTTATCGTGTGGGCTTTCTTCTATTAAGTTCCATTCTTTAAGCAGTTTAAGATGTCGATATAAGCTACTCAATGGCACTTGCAGCTGATCACTTAACGTTTTAGCCGAAACCGGTTCATGATTGACGGCAACTTGCATCAATAACTGTAGCGATTTCTCATTAACCTGACTGGTTGTTGTTTTTGCTTCATTCATGTTGTTCTTTTTAGCCTTTATTGCTTTATCGCTCAAACTTACATTCTTATATATCGAGAATTCTAAACGATTGAAAGCATTGCTTTCTCAAATAATGGGAAAATTAGATGAAAAAATCGCATTATCTTATCCATTCAATAGTGCAATGAAAGACATATAAGAATCTAGATGTTTAGATGGCCAAATTTGACAAACCCTACTGGAACGATTAGGCTGCGTCTCCTTGTTGTTGATCATTAAAGTTGTTGTTCCATGTCTTCAAACTCATCTACTCCCATTACACCATCGGCGATCGCCTTACTCCCTCTACTCGTGTTTCTTGCACTCTTTATTGGTGTCGGCGCTTATCTCACGTTTCAAGGGGTTGAGTTTGCGTTTTATCAACTCCCTGCCCCTATCGCGATTTTACCTGCCGTGATCATCGCGCTATTGCTGAGTAAAGAATCTCTGAATCGGGCTATCGAACAGTTTTTACGTGGTGTTGGCCATCAAGATATTATCGCGATGTGTATGATTTACTTATTGGCCGGCGCCTTTGCCGCGGTAGCAAAAGCATCTGGTGGGGTTGATGCAACGGTAAATTTGGGACTGTCAGCCATCCCAAGTGAAATGATTTTACCGGGGATTTTTCTTATTTCGGCCTTTATCGCCACGGCGATGGGCACATCAATGGGTACCATTGCCGCCGTTGCGCCAGTGGCATTAGGCATTGCTCAGTCATCCGGTATGAGCCTCCCATTAACCGCTGGAGTCGTATTGAGCGGTGCAATGTTTGGCGACAACTTATCCATCATCTCAGATACCACCATCGCCGCCACGCGTTCACAAGGCTGTGAAATGCGCGATAAATTTCGTGAAAATATTCGCATTGCTCTCCCCGCCGCTTTTTTCTCCTTAATCTTATTCGCGTTTAGCAGTACCGCAACACAAACCCCTGATACTTCTGCTATTGAATGGTTAAAAGTATTGCCCTATATGACCATTTTGGTGCTGGCTATCTCGGGGATCAATGTGTTTGTTGTCTTAACCGTAGGTATTGTATTGGCTGGTAGTGTCGGGCTTTGGCAAAGTGATCACTATGCCTTAACGAATTTTGGACAAGATATTTACCGTGGATTTGGCAATATGCAGGAGATTTTCTTATTGTCGATGTTGATTGGTGGCTTAAGTGAACTGATGCGTCGCCAAGGAGGACTCGCTTTTTTAACTCAACTGGTCAGCCGTTGGATCCAGCGCTTAGCCAAAAAACAAACCCCAGCAGCGCAAAGTCGCGCTAGTGAGTTAGGTATTGCTGGTTTAGTCGCAATGGTCAATACCTGTACGGCTAACAATACGGTTGCTATCATCGTCTCTGGTGGTATTGCTCGTCAGCTAGCCGAAGAGCATGCAGTGACACCACGTCGTTCGGCAAGTTTGTTGGATATTTTTTCTTGTGTGATGCAAGGTATCCTGCCGTATGGGGCACAAGTACTCTTACTTGGATCGATTTTCCAACTCTCTCCCTTGGAGATTGTAGCTCACTCTTATTACTGCTTTTCATTAGCTTTTGCGGCGATTGTAGCGATTTTCTTTACCCGTCCATCCCGTCGTTACTCACAAACGGTAACTCATCAATAAATAAAAGCACACGAACGATAAAACGGCCCCTGAGTCTACACTGAGGGGCCGTTTTAATGACCGATTAGGTCAAATGTATGCCTTGCAAAGCGAAGGCGGTAAGCGTCAACTAACCCACTTTAAACGTCGCCACTTTCGCGCTCAGCTCGGCGGCTTGCTGCTTCAATTGATTCGATTGGCTCAAACTATCTTCAGCCCCTTCCACTAACTGCTCAGTCACATCTTTAATCGCCGTCACATTTTGGGTAATTTCACCCGTAACGTGCGTTTGCTCCTCCGCCGCTGTCGCAATCTGGGTCGCCATGTCACTGATCAGAGCAACCGCAGCATTGATTTCTTCTAATGCATGTGTCGCTTTATCGGCATCATCAACAGAGTTATTCGCCAAACTTGAGCTACTTTCCATCAATGCAACGGCTCGTTTAGTCGTTTCTTGGAGCGTATCAATGGTCGATTTTATCTCTTCGGTTGAGGTATGAGTGCGCTGTGATAATACTCGAACTTCATCAGCAACCACCGCAAAACCTCGTCCTTGATCGCCTGCTCGCGCCGCTTCAATCGCGGCATTTAACGCCAATAGGTTCGTTTGTTCAGCAATACCTTGAATGGTCGCTAACACGGTGGAGATTTCTTGTGCGTGTTGATTAAGGGCTGAAATAACCGAGCTGGCTTGCGTCACCTCTTTAGCAAGATGATGAATCGACGACTTGGTATTAAGCACTAAAGTACGGCCATTATTGGTGCTGGTGGCTGAATTCTGTGCTGCTTGAGCGGTTTGCTCAGCGTGAGAGGCAATTTCTTGTGTCGCCGATGCCATTTCGGTCACCGCTGTTGCAACCATGGTGACTTCTTGCTGCTGAAGGCTTAATTCAGAAGCCGATTGATTGGCTCGCTGCGCACCATGCTCAGACTGCGCGGTTAATTGCTCAGATTGCTGACGAATATGACCAATCAGTTGTTGTAAGCTTGCTACAAAAGTATTGAAGCTCTCTGCTAGTTTTCCCACTTCATCATTGTTTTCAACCTGAATACGTTGGGTTAAATCACCGCTCCCATTGGCGATTTGCTCTAAGGCATGCGAAACATTGCTTAACGGACGGAATAAAATATTACACAGCACATTGAATAAGACCGTACAGACCACAACGACTAAAAAGGTAACCAACAACTGTCCCCAGAGCGCATCAAAGAGAGGAGCAATCAACGATGAATAATTGATAACAATCACCGTACTTAACGCTGTGCCTTCAATCGCACGTGCAAATAGCACATTCTCTTGACCATTGATCATCACTTTACTGTATTGACCAGACCGCTGTGCCGTTTGAATATCGCGAAAATTCAGTCCCAACTCACTGACATTCTTATTTAATAACTGAGTGTTTGCATGAGTAAAAATATTGCCTTGTTGATTAGCAATAAACATATAACCAGAGCCGGGCAAAATGGTTTGCTTCATGCTATTGAGAATATCGGTGATCTCCACATCGGCGCCAAGCACTAATGTTTGCCCATGTAAATTGATCGCTTTACCAAGAGAAACCACATTGGCTCCGGTCGCAGCGGCGACGGTAGGATTATCCATGAACACGGCATTGGGGTTAGCTTTGGCGTTAATGTACCATCCCCATTGACGAGGATCGTTATTGCCTGGTGGTAATACCACACCATTGGCATTCTGTTGTGAGCCATCCGGATAAGCCAAAAATACATTATCAAAATCGGCGGAGTGCTTAACCTGTTTAAGGTGGGTAACAATCGCCTCTGGTTTCACCTCTTGCGATAAAGAAGTCAGCGCTCGCTCTTTCGAGACCAGCCAATCAGAAACGTATTGATTATAAGAAGAGGTCGCACTTTGCAAACGTTGCTCGATTTCGATATCCAATCGCCCGAGTGCGGCATTAAACGATACGGCTTCAACCAATACGCCACCGACGATGATGGCAATACTGGCTGAGATAGCCAACTTATTCTTTAGTGAAAGGTTTTTAAACATACGCTATCCCCCGTTATGACCTTGTCGTGCTTCGTGTGAGAAGCGCTTATTTATTTGTTTTCGGCATCCTGCATTATAATTTTTAGGCTAGAAATAAATGAGAGACTCTCTACGAAATGGTTTATTCGCATCAAAAATTATAGTTCATGATTGAGAAAGGTTAGCGATTTGGGTCGATTGTGTGAGTGAGGTAAAGAAACTGAGCATCATCTGTCAGGAGATAACGCAAAAAAAGAAACAGGCCCTACCCTAAGGCAAAGCCTGTCAATCTACCGCTCAATGTCACTCATTGAGAGGTAATAAGGCATTATTGGGTAGCGCAGTCCGCAACACCTATCTCTTTCCATACCCCCCAAGCACCGGATTGAGCAGGATCATCCCCTTGTGTCCACCATTTGGCTTCCCACACTTTACCAGCCCATGTTACTTGGTTGCCACCGACATAAACGGCAGAGGAATTCCATAGATTGTCACATTGATCATTATTGCTGGTCGCTAAAACGATGACTGAAACGGATGCTGAGCTACTCAACTCACCATCACTGACCGTTACCGTAAAGTTAAGCGTGGTATCAACGGAATAAGAACCCGCGGTGAAGATCAGTTGACTGCCATTGATCTGAACTTCAAGCCCAGTTGGTACCTGCCAATCAAAGCTCAGCGTCTCTTGCTGCGCATCATAAGATGCCGAAGCATCAACCAACACTTGCTCACCAGTTCTCACTTCAGAAGGCGCAGAGACAATCGCAACGGGAGGCGTATTTTCCACACCACCGTCTTCGGCTTTAACAGTAATTTGAACCGTCGCGGAACCACTCGCTCCCTCATTGTCTGTTACGGTTAACTTAAAACGGAAGATTTCGGTTTGAGTGACTTCACCAATCGAAAAACTCGCCTGAGCTTGATTCGCATCACTGAGTTGCACGGTTGGCCCAGCAATTTGTTCCCAGTAATAGCTGGCAATCGTACCATCGGTATCTCTGGAAGCGCTGCCATCTAAGGTTACGGTCGCTGGAGCGACAACGGTTTGTGCCATACCTGCATCAGCAATTGGTGCACGATTAACTGGCGGGTTCGATCCTTGAGCAAGCCCTTCATGCTTAGCATTAAGAATATCGCCGTTATCCGCATCAATTTCCCATGAGAATAAACCGGCTAAACCTAGCTGACGAACATAAGCCCCTTTGGCTTTAATCGAGCGCGGATCGTCAAACGTGACCAATTCCCCTGTGGTGCGATTCCATACCCAAGGAGCTTCGGCTTGGGCATCATAACCGTATTCAAAGCCATTAATCCCTTGGTTATTATCACCAATCATATACGCTTTAAGGCCTTTATAATCAATAACACCATCTTCCCAGACTCCCTGCGCTGTTGAGCCCGTTAATTTGCCGGTCGCAACCCCCGTCATCGGATCGGTAGGATCGGTCAACGAAGCAGGCATCACACCTTGCCAACCTCGACCATACATCGCAGCCCCAAGAACAAGCTTATTGGCTGGTACACCTTGGGCTAGCAATAATTGAATTGCGTTATCCGCGGTGTAAGCAGGGCCTTTATACGGTTCACCGTTTTCATCAATGCCTGTTCCATCACACTGACCTGGGCGCATAAAGTTACCGCAATACAGTGCCGTTTGATGGCCAGGGACGTTATTCCAACCACCATAAAAATCGTAGGTCATCGCAAAGATATAATCCATATATTGAATTGCCTGACCATAATCGACTTTTTCTATTTTATCGAAACCGACACCTATCGCAGAAGTGAGCTCGTAAGAGCGCCCCGTCTCAGCTTCAAGTTCATCCAACATCACTCGTAACTCTTGCATTAAGGCAATATAAGCTGGTCCATCATTGATCGGATCGCCTAAATCTGGGGCAGCGCCATTACCACCGGGGAATTCCCAATCGATATCGATACCATCATAAAACTTCCATGTCTGTAAAAAACGTTTCATCGATGCCACGAACGTATCGCGTTTCGCTTTGTCCGTGAAATCATAGAAAGGATCGGATAGCGTCCATCCGCCAACCGATGGCAAGATTTTTAAGTCGGGATAACGCTGCTTAAGTGCCATTAACATCGCATAGTTACCCTTGATCGGTGAGCTATACTGATGCCCTGCTTGAGGAAAGCTTTTTTGGTATGCCGCCCAAGGATCGTGGATCACTACTTCGTAATCAGGGACTCCCTGACACGCCGTCATAAGGGCATTATAACTATTACCACCGACCGATTTGACCGACTCATTCGGACCACAAATAGGGATAAAACCATACAAGATATGCGTTAAGTTATGGGCTGGAATATTATCCACCGTATAATTACGACCATAAATGCCCCACTCAACGAAATAGGTACCAACGACGGTATCAGGGTCCAGTGAATAGGATTTATTATTCGGATCAACGTTCATGGTCAGAGGTTCAAGGTGTGAACCATCGGTATCAGCCAGAATTAACTCTGCTGGCGCACTGGTCGTACACCCAGAATCATCACAGGCTGCAACTTGGAGTTGATAACGGCCACCTTTATCATAGGTGAAGTTGGCGGTGGTTTGACTGCCACTGATCGGCCCAGAGGCCACTTCCACACCATCAAATAAAATTTTATAAGTATGCCCGCGTTCACCGCTCCATTGATTAAAGGTAATCGAAATAGGTGCTTGTTCTCGATACTGCACCATTTGGTGATAGCCCGCGGTCGTTTCCATTGCTAGCTGTATTTTAGAAAACTGCAGGTTATTTGAGCCATATACATCAATATTTGGTGCGCTTGGCGCTGCGATTACCGTGCTAGTGAACGACAAGGCAAAAGCCATCCCCGCCGAACACAGAATAGTACGCTTCATATCCGTCTCTCTTATGATTGGTTAAACATCTGAGACAGTATTTGATACTTGTGAGCGTTTGAAAAATGGAGTTCCAGAGTTTTCGAGGCACAACGAGCAATGAATGGGACAGATTCAACGTGTTACATGCTAAAGGCAATCTTCAGCCAAAAAAACGGATTTTTTATCCTATAGAGTAGAAAAACGGCTATTTTTGGCTATGCTCGCATCGTTTCATATTGAGGATAGGTAAGCGTATATTGAAGCGAATCGAAAGATGATATTTTGATGAACGCTCAGTGATTACCGATGTGAAAACTTGCTTTTATCACGGACAAGCGGCACCCTGACAGTCTTCCCTTCTTCAAGTAATCAATAGGATAAAATAGATGAATGCCATCAAGCCATTATCGTGTCTTTTTGCGATTGTTTTTAGTGCCGCAACCCTAGCTAAAGTCACCATTGATATTCCTGATAGTATTAATATGTTGGTGGTTAATGGAGAGAAACCTGCGGTTTCTGGCGGTTTTTTTTCTGCAAAAAAAACACTAACTTTAGAAGATGGACAACAACAGATCGTCTTCCGCTATCAACCTTATTTCACACAAGGTAATGATCGTATTCAAGTGGAAAGTGAAGTGATTGTTGCGACTTTTTCTGCGCAAGAGACCAATCTAACCTTTGATCTACCAACCTACCGTAACGCCGTTGACGCGGAAAACAATATCCGTCATCTGACTTGGTCACTGCAAGATTCTAACGGGCAGTCTGTTGCTCTCCAGCAAGATCGACTGATCAAACCCGGGATGCAAATAGGGCGTAACTATCAGCAAGAATTGTTGGAATACAATCGTGCAGGAGGCCCTGCCGCCATCGTCACCACCACTTCAGCACCCGCCAACGTGAAAACTCCACAGGCGATCGATAATACCGCCGAAGAGATGCTGTATTTCTGGTACAACAAGGCTGATGCCGCCACTCAAGAAAAGTTCAAACACTTTATTAATCAGTAAACATCACGATATTCGCCCATAATAAAACCCCAAGTATGCAAAGATAAGCTTGGGGTTTTATCGTTTTCAACAGCAGAGACGATGAGCGGTCCCGATTAATTCCAGAATAACATCGCAATCGCTGATAAAATCACAATACAAGCGATGTTCAATGCCATCCCTACTCGCATCATTTCACTTTGCTTAATATGTCCTGTCGCAAAAACAATCGCATTCGGTGGCGTTGCCACAGGGAGCATGAAAGCACACGATGCCGCTATCGCAATCAACACCGACAGTATCACGGGTGAAACACCTAAAGCTTCAGCAACACCAGCAAACACCGGAATTAATAATGCGGCACTGGCCGTATTACTGGCAAACTCCGTTAAAAACACCACAAAAGCCGCAATCACGATAACAATCAGTAAAATATTTAAGTCTGAAATCATCGAGCTCAGTTCATTGGCCAGAAACACGCTAGTTCCGGTCTGTCTGAGAATATTACTGAGACAGATACCACCACCAAACAGCAGTAATACCCCCCAGTCGGCGGTTTTTTCAATATCTTTCCAGTGAACCACTCGTGCAAAACAGACCAGAACAATCGCGCCTAAGGCGACAATCGTATCAAAGCTTTTAAAACCACCAAGAAGTTCATTCACCGGTTTACTGAATATCCACAATGAAACGGTCAAGGCAAAAATGGTCAAAGTCACCACTTTCCCTTTATCCCAACTCACCGTCTCGTGATTGAGCTCGAACTGCCCTTTTAGATCGGGTTTAAGCATCCAATAAAGTAGCAACATCGCAATAGGTAACATGACGATAGTCGTCGGCAAACCAAACTGCATCCACTCAGAGAAGGATAACCCGACTTGAGCCGCGGCAATCGCATTCGGAGGACTACCAACAATCGTTGCAATACCACCGATACTGGCACTATAAGCAATACCTAACAGCACAAATACATAAGTATTATGGCCTTTGTCTTGGTCAACTTTACTTAAAATACCAAGCACTAAAGGTAGCATCATCGCCGCTGTGGCCGTATTACTGATCCACATTGACAGGCCAGCCGTGACACCAAACAGCATGAACACCGCGACACTAAAGCGCCCACGTGCCAGTATTAACACTTTATCAGCAATGACTTTATCCAGCCCTTGACGATGCATCGCAGCCGCTAACGCAAATCCGCCTAAAAAGAGAAAGATGATCGAGTTAGCAAAACTATTCAGTGCAGCCTGAGTTTCAAATACTCCAAATATCACCGCTAATATCGGCACTAAAATCGCAGTTACCGTGACATGCAACGCTTCGGTTAACCATAGCACAGCGATAAACGCTAAAATGCTCAATCCAAGGACGACATTAGGGGCAAAAGGTAAGGTATTCAGTAGGATAAAAAACAGGGCAATATCCGCTAACACAATCAAGCTGTTGCGGTTGAATAACCATTCACGGGTATTGTTGGGCAATGGGACATTCTCGTTTCGATTCATTATTATTTTTCCTTATCGGGCCAAACGGCAGCCAATATGATCCCATAGATTCAAACGAGAGGATAATTATTATTGCGAAATTGTTAACCTTATCAAAACTATGGGCAACAATTTAACAGCTTGAAATGAATGCGCTTCTCAGCACGAAAATCATTAACAAAGTTTGCACAACAAAGCGTGACTTAAACAAAGGTCCCCCCTTAGCAAAAGAGAGATTTTATGGATTGGCTATTCTCGCTCTTGCTTATCTATGAAAGAATGAAAACTCTCTCCATTGGAAGGTCTATCATGCAAGCGCTCATCACCCAACTGCAATTTTCAGCCTCCATTACCGGCCCGATTTGTTTAATGTTACTGTTGGGGGTATTACTCAAGCGTGTGCAGTTGATTAACGATAATTTTATTGATGTCGCCTCAAAACTGGTTTTTCAAGTCACACTCCCGGCGATGCTTTTTCTCAGTATTGTCGGTGCCGAGCATGACTTCTCTTCCAGTCTGTCCTTGATTGTGTTTGGTCTCATTGCCAATTTTATTTTTTTCTTGTTTACCTGCTGGATGACTCAGCGACACTTTGATCATCCTCAAGATCAAGGTGTCATCATTCAAGGCGGCTTTCGAGCCAATACCGCAATCATAGGCTTGGCATACGTCGCGAATTTATATGGCAATAGTGGCGTCGCATTAGCCGCAATTTATGTCGCAACAACCACTGTCTTATATAATATTCAAGCGGTGATCGCCTTAACGCCAAAAGGCGAAGCTCAAGGCACAAAAGCACTCACAACGATACTCAAAACATTGACAAAGAACCCGTTGATTATCGCTATCCTACTTGGGGTGTTGTGTTATGCGATAGCGCTACCGATCCCTACTATGATCAGCGAAGCAGGACACTATTTTGCCAACATGACTCTGCCTCTTGCTTTGCTCTGCACCGGTGGCTCACTGAATATCCAATCACTAAAAAATGATTCCCGATCGACTTGGTTTGCGACTCGCTACAAACTGCTTTGGTCACCGCTGTTGATCACCAGCGCTGCATTATGGTTTGGCTTTCGGGGTATGGATGTCGGGATTATTCTATTAATGACTGGAGCACCAACCGCTGCCGCAAGCTATGTCATGGCGAGAGCGATGGGAGGAAATGCACCACTCGCTGCAAACATTATCGCCTTAACGACGGTGTTTTCTTTTATCAGTTGTACCTTAGGGATTTTCTTACTCTCAAGCTTGGCGCTTATTTGATGAACGTAATGTAAGGATGTTGAATGAGGCGGATTTTTTGCGAACTGCCTCTCAATTGCAATTTGCAAATGCAATTATGAAACACGACGCTATAAAACTGCGAAAATCAGTCCATTTTGCTGGTTTTGTCACCAAAAAATATTGGCACGGTAATTGCATTGTAATAAGTGACCCTTTTAAGCCGAGGGTCACCTAGCCAACTGACGTTGTTAGTGAATATTTTGTTCACAAATAGATAGCCAGCCGCCCAATTGCGACTGGCTTTTTTTTGCTAATTCAGTTTGTAAAATAACGTCGCTAACGGTGGAATACGTAACCGCAGTGATTGTGCTAACCCTTCGCTCGGCACACGCTCGCTGTTGACGACCGATAAGACGTCAAAACCACTCCCGCCATACCGCTTTTCATCCGTATTCAAGAGCAAGTGATAAGTGGCCGAGACAGGAACACCTAAACGAAACGCTTCGTGTGGTACTGGCGTAAAATTGGTGATCACCAACACGCGCTCACCTGCACTATTGATCCGCTCATGAGCGATAATGCTCGCATCAGCCGCATCTTGTAGACGCCATTCAAACCCTTGAGGATCACAATCCAGTTCGTGCAGCGCGCTGTGTGTACGATACAAGTGGTTCAAATCGCGGACTAAGTTTTGTACCCCTTTATGACGCTCAAACTCCAACAAAAACCATTGCAGTTGATCATCGTGGTTCCACTCCCCCGTTTGTGCGAATTCAGCGCCCATAAAGTTAAGTTTCTTACCTGGTTGACCATACATGTAACCCAAATAGGCACGCATATTCGCAGTTTGCTGCCATTCATCACCGGGCATTTTGTAAATCAATGACTGTTTACCGTACACCACTTCATCGTGTGACAGCGATAAGACATAGTTTTCACTAAAGGCATAAATTAATGGGAAGGTTAAAGTGTTGTGATGATATTTACGATGCACCGGATCTTCTTTGATATAAGAAAGGCTATCGTGCATCCACCCCATATTCCACTTAAAGCCAAAGCCTAACCCCCCAACAAAGGTTGGGGCAGAAACGCCAGGGAAAGCCGTTGACTCTTCAGCAATGGTCATGGCATTCGGGAAATGCTTATACACTTCTTCATTCATCCATTTCAACATCGCAATCGCGTCGTAATTTTCACGTCCCCCATCAACGTTCGGGATCCATTGATCATGGCTACGCGAGTAATCGAGATAAAGCATAGAAGCAACAGCATCGACTCGTATGCCATCAATATGGAACATCTCAAACCAATAGAGCGCGTTAGACACTAAGAAGCGGCGCACATGTTCACGGCCTAAATCATAAATATAGGAATTCCAATCTTGATGCCAGCCACGGCGAGGATCAGGATCGTGATACAGCGGCGTACCATCAAAATTCGCTAACCCATGGGAATCGGATGGAAAATGGGCAGGAACCCAGTCTAGCACCACTCCAATTTGCGCCTGATGGCACTGATCGACAAAATATTTAAAATCATCCGGCGTGCCATAACGACTGGTTGGAGCGAATAACCCTATCGGCTGATATCCCCAAGACCCATAAAAGGGATGCTCAGAAACTGGCATTAACTCTACGTGGGTATAGCCCATATCCACCAGATAAGGTACTAGCTGATCAGCCAATTCACGATAAGTTAAAAAGCGCCCATCTTCACCGCGCTTCCAAGACCCCGGATGCAACTCGTAAAAAGACAGTGCTTGTTTGCGCTTTTCGGAAATGGGGCGCTGTTGCCAGCGGGTATCTTGCCATTGATAGCGGCGATGATCGTAAGTCACGGAAGCTAAAGAAGGATACTGCTCAGCATAGAAACCCCATGGATCGGCCTTATGAGGTAAGCCTTCCCCATGAGGACCTTTCAGTTCGAATTTATATTGTGTTCCTTCGGGTAAATTAGGAATAAATAATCCCCAGATCCCGTAATCAAGGCGTTGCATCGGATGGCGACGTCCATCCCAGTGGTTAAAGGCACCGATTAAACTGCAAGCTGAAGCATGAGGCGCATAGACTAAAAAACGAGTTCCGCTGATCTGCTGTCCATCACGCTCTAAGGTAACAAATTGCGCTCCCATATGATGGTACATCTGCTTGGGCGTATGCAACTGTTCAAATTCAGCATATAAGGAATGGTATTGGTAAGGGTCATCAATGATTTGCTCTGTGCCGGCCCAATCGACCGCCAGCTGGTAATGGGTAAACCGCAGATCATGATCGGATTTAAGAATAAACCCATCGAACTCATCACGCTCTAAGGCGATTCTTGGTTGCCCTTCTAAGAGCAGCTCAACCTTATCTGCATTAGGAAGCCATACCCGCAGTGCCCCTTGCTCTTGTGGAAGATAAGGGCCAAGAAAGGCAAAGGGATCGGCACACGCAGCATGCAATAATTGTTGATAGGTCTGCTGTAACTTAACGATTTTTTTCAGCGGTTTCTTTTTTACGGGGTTCAATATACTTACTCCTAACCAAGACTATCAAAAGGAAAAACGCCCGCTAAGTGCGGGCTTGCTAGCATGGCATCCATGACCTTGAGTTTGACAGATCCGATTTGTGCTGTAGTAGACACTCGGAATTTATTCGATCATTTAGCCTGATACATCTTAGCTAACCCGGTAAAAACATGGAGTGACCTAGCGTTTATTTCTTAACCTTAACCCCAAAAGATGCCCTATTATTGTCATAAACAGCACATTGATGAGTGAACAACGCCAGTATCATCGCCGCCCAAAGGCGGCTACTCCGGTTTATTATTGGCTCGCTTTCGCGCGAATCTGGGTCAATTTAGTCGCAATACGATTAACATCGTCGCGGGCAAAGATCTCATCTAAGTTCATTGATAGCTTACGACGCCAGTTGGGGTACTCATTTACGGTACCTGGAATATTGACAGGCTTATCCATTTCCAACCAATCTTCGAGTTGAACACTGAGTAACGCGGAAGACCCGGCCGCAACGTGCAATTGCAATGCTTCACTTAAGTAAGAGTCCATAGGAACTAACTGAGCATCACGTCCAATGCCTGCTGGTAAGTAACCGTGCCAATCAACCGAATTCAGAATGCCTTGTTTACACTTCAAACGATCCGTAAACAGCTCTTGCAGCTGCGCTTCATCAGGATACAAACCAATCTCGCGGCCCATTTTCAAATCATCACAGTGCCAAAAACCACGTAACGTTGGCATATCATGAGTACATAAGGCCGCCATCGATTGATCGGCATAATGAGTCGGAGAAATAAACCCGCCGTCTTCTTTTGAAGTTTCAAAGAAAAAGACTTTGTAAGAGTGCACCCCTGCATCGCGCAGCAATGCGACAATTTCATCAGGAACGGTACCTAAATCTTCACCGATGACACTGCACTGGTGACGGTGCGATTCGAGCGACAAAATAGCCAACATATCTTTAACTGGATAGTAAATGTAAGCACCTTGAGTGGCATTTTCACCTTTTGGGATCCACCATAAACGCAGCAAGCCCAGTACATGGTCAATCCGTAACGCACCGCAATGTTTCATGTTGGCACGAAGCAACTTGATGTAAGCATCGTAAGCCGTGGCGTGTAAGGTTTGTGGGTTAAGTGGCGGTAAGCCCCAATTTTGCCCCAAAGGACCCAGCACATCTGGTGGCGCGCCAATGCTGGCATCCAAAACTAAGCTACCGTTATCCGCCCAGGTTTCAGCGCCAGAGTCAGCGACTCCCACGGCGAGATCGCGATATAAACCGACCGCCATGCCTTTTTCATCGGCTAATGCTTGTACTTCATTGATTTGTGTATCGGCGACCCATTGTAAATACATGTAGAGATGAACACGTTCACGATGTTCTTCAATGTACTTTTGTACCGCCGCATTATCAAAATGACGATACTTTTCAGGGAAAACTGGCCACCCCCACACTTGGTTATCTTGTGCATGCAAATCCGTGTGCAGTGCATCGAACGCGGCTTGGTGAACAAGACTTTCGCCACCTTGCTCGACAAACGCTAAGAAGGCACGCGCGCGATCGGTATTATTATCCAGATGGCGGCGCTTAAACTCATTAAACAGTAACGGCAAGACACTCATTTTAAGCTCGGCCACTTCGGTATAATTAACCCAGTGAGTTTCACGAACTTTTTGCAAACGTTGCTGAAAATCCTGACTACCGACTTGTTGCTGAGCTTCAGCGCTGAGCGCAAACTCAGGTACCGAGCTCACATCGATATACAGGATATTTAACCAGCGACGTGAAGAAGGGCTATATGGGCTGGCCCCTTCAGGGTTAGCCGGAAATAGCGAATGAATCGGGTTTAACCCTACAAAATCACCACCACGTGAAGCGATATCAGCCACCAACTGTTTAAGATCGCCAAAATCGCCCATTCCCCAGTTGTGTTGGGTACGTAAGGTATAGAGTTGAATGCTTGGTCCCCAGAGCTTTTTACCTTGAAGCAAAGCTGGTTGCTTATAGCACGCTCGCGGCGCGATGATCAGCGTCATTGTGTACGGCGCTTTACGCCGCTTACGAGTAACCAATAAAGTGTGATATCCCCACGCCAAACCGCTTGGCAACGCAAACACTAAAGGGCCACCCTCTGCACGTTCATCACGAACTATTTGTGATTGAAGATAGCCTTCAAGTACTTCTCCCTGCTCAGTTTCTATCCGCCAATTAAATTCGCTTTCCCGAGCACTGACACCTAGGTACAGCGGAACCTCAATGGCATCACCCTCTGAGATCACCAATACAGGATCCAAGACTTCTTTATTATGTTTTTTCTGAGCTGACGCTAATAACGTTTGATCATTGGTTGTATCGTACCCCAAAGACGCCAAAAGACGACGGATAGTGTCGTCTGAAACGGTAGCCTCGTCTCCCCAAGCGCTGACATAGCTATCGGCAATTCTTGCCATCTCTGCGACTTGTTTTAATGCATTATGTTCTTTCATCGCTTTCTCCGAAGGGACTACTTACCCCTCAAAAATCATGTAGGGTGTATAAAAAGGGTTATCCAGCCAAGCAATGTCTTGGCTGGATAGTCGGTTAATTAACGCTTAACCGCTTTTAGTTTCCAAATGTTATTCACATAGTCTCGAATACTACGGTCCGAGCTGAACTTACCCACCAACGCAGTATTCAAAATGGCTTTTTTCGCCCAGCCAGCTTGATCGCGATATTGCTTGTCCATCGCTTCATGCGCTTGAATGTAAGAAGCAAAATCAGCGAGTACGAGGTAAGGGTCTCCGCCATCCAGTAAACTGTCATAAGTCGCGCGCAGCTGTCCCGGAGCACCAGGAGTAAACTCATCGCCTAACAGTAAATCCATTGATGCTTTCAACAGTGGATCGGCTTGATAATAATCGTAAGGGTTGTAGCCCCGTGCTTTCAACGATTCAACGCCATCGACATCTAAACCAAAGATGTAGATATTCTCATCACCAACTTCTTCACGAATTTCTACGTTTGCGCCATCCATTGTACCGATGGTTAACGCACCATTCAGTGCCATTTTCATATTACCGGTACCTGATGCCTCTTTACCTGCGGTAGAGATTTGCTCAGACACATCCGCTGCCGGAATAATGATTTCCGCCATGCTGACACGGTAATCAGGAATAAACACCACTTTAAGTTTGTGATTCACACGAGGATCGTTATTCACTTTCTCCGCAATCTTGTTCAGCGCGTAAATAATTTCTTTAGCAAGGTGATAACCCGGTGCCGCTTTAGCGGCAAAGAACACCACGCGTGGCTGCATATCAAATTTTGGATCGTTCAATAAGCGGTGATACAGCGAAAGAATGTGCAACATATTCAGATGCTGACGTTTGTATTCGTGTAAACGTTTGATCTGGACATCAAAGATAGCGTTGGTATCAAGCTCAATACCCATATTGTCGCTTACCCAGTCAGCCAAACGTTGTTTATTGGCTTTCTTAACGGCCATAAACTGCTTTTGGAACGCTTTATCATCGGCATACTTGGCAATGTCTTTGAGCTGATCCAAATCTGCTGGCCATTGATCACCGATCTTCTCTGTGATCAATGCGGTTAATCCCGGGTTACAGAATTTTAACCAGCGGCGAGGAGTCACTCCATTTGTCACGTTTTGGATCTTACCAGGGTAAAGCTCAACGAATTCGGGAAACAGATCCCGTTGCACTAACGCAGAGTGTAAGGCGGCAACACCATTGACAGCATACGACCCGACAACACACAAGTTAGCCATACGCACCATGCGGTGGAAACCTTCTTGAATGATCGATAATTTTTGCTGTTTGGTTACATCACCAGGCCATTTAGCACGAACGTCTTGTAAGAAGCGATGGTTGATCTCGTAAATGATCTCCATATGACGAGGTAACAAGCGTTGGATTAACGATTCACTCCACGTTTCTAAGGCTTCTGGTAATAACGTATGGTTGGTGTAAGCAAAGGTTTTTGAACTGATTTCCCATGCCGCTTCCCAAGTCAAATCATGCTCATCAATGAAAATGCGCATTAATTCAGGAATGGCGATGGTTGGATGGGTATCATTTAACTGAATGGTTTCATATTTTGGTAGGTCTTGTAGCGAGAAACCAGCCGCTTGATGACGACGCAAAATATCACGCACTGAAGCCGCACTGTGGAAATATTGTTGCATCAAACGTAGCGTTTTACCTTTTTCGTGGTTGTCATTAGGATAAAGCACTTTGGTGATATTGCCCGCATCAATCAACGCGTGCTGCGCTTCAAAATAGTTACCATTATTAAAGCTCTCTAATGAGAACGGTGCAATAGCGCGACATTCCCAAAGACGCAGCGGGTAAACGGTTTCACTCTGGTAACCCACAATAGGCAGATCCCACGGCATCGCTTGTACCAACATGCCCGGTACCCAGCGGCGCTTCTCTTTGCCTTGCTCGTGATACACTTCCACATGGCCATAAAAACCAATTTCTTGCTTAATGTCGGGACGAGCCACTTCCCATGGATAGCCCTCAATTCCACACCAAGCATCTGGCGCTTCTTTTTGATGTCCATCCTCAAACGATTGTTTAAACAAACCGTACTCATAATGCAAACCATAGCCGACTGTTGGATACTCTTGCGCAGCGCATGAATCCATAAAACAAGCCGCTAAACGACCTAAACCGCCATTACCTAATGACGGATCGCGTTCTTCTTCTAATAAATCAGTCAGATTTTGTCCAAGCTCACTCATTGCTTGGCCAACCTGCTCATACAGCCCCATGCTGATCAGGTTGTTACCCGTTAACCGCCCAATTAAGAACTCAAGTGACAAGTAGTTAACACTTTTCGCATTAACGATGCGTGGGTCTTGTTCTGTTTCTAATAAATCAAAGGTGGTTAGTTCCGCTAACGCTTGCCCCATTGCTAAGTACCATACTCGACTAGAAGCATGTTCAATCGTCGTCGCATAGGTCGCGGTAAGGTGGCGTTTCACGTTTGCTTGAAATAATGCTTTATCAAAAGTTTTCTGTTGCGTAGGTTTCATTGAGAAATCTCACTTTTCGGTTTAATCCATCTGTGGCCTATCCTGCATTGCCTCTTCCAGCAAAACATCCTCCCACCGAAATGGCAAATTAGGATGAGAAGCAAGGGCGTAGATACACCGACAGCCTCGTAGAGGTGATCTGTCTCTCATCGATCAAACAGAGAAACAAACGATGAGTGATAACGATCACAGCAACGCGTTTAATCAGCATAGTGTTCCCGTTTTACAAAACTCGGTCAGCCAGATAAACATTTACTCAAAATGCAACAACGATCACATGAGTTTATTTTTTGTTGCTTAATTTGCAGTGAATCTCGTATGCAAAACAGTAATATCACGCTATTCAAAACCAGCAATAAGTGATAGATGTCACATAATTGGGGCGTAGTTAGTGAAGAACTGTGAATCTGGCAAGAAAGTCGTCTGGGATCAATAACAGTCTGCGGCAAGTTCCAGTAACATCCCTGTCATTAACGATGACGGGACAAATATCATGTGGATTCCATCGAAATTAACTCGCCCAGGACGGCTGCACAACGCGATTGTCCGTCCGCGCGTTTTAGAACTCCTGCAAAAGGCCCCTTGTTATAAACTGGTCCTTTTCCGCTCACCTGCGGGTTATGGCAAAACAACTATGGCCGCACAATGGCTTGCCGATAAGCCGAATGTCGGCTGGTATAGTATTGATGAAAGTGATAATGATCCTTTTCGCTTCATGAATTACTTACTGCAAGCGATGAATAAAGCGACTCAACAAAGCTGCCCCAATGCACAAAAATTGGCAGAACGACGCCAATTTTCATCGCCCCATTCACTGTTCAGCGAAGTTTTTGCTGAGATTTCTCAGTTTGATCAAGAGTGCTTTGTCGTGCTGGATGATTATCATCTGATCAGTGATGATGAGATTCACGAAGCGATGCGCTTTTTCCTAAAACATATGCCCGATAATCTCACCTTAGTCGTCACGAGCCGTATGACACCGCCACTGGGCACTGCCAATCTGCGTGTACGTGATTTAATGATAGAGATAGGTAATGAGTTGCTCGCGTTTGATACTGAAGAGACCACGCGTTTTTTCAATCAGCGTGTTGTAGAAGGTATTGATGATGTCACCGCTCTCAACTTGCGTAATTATGTTGAAGGTTGGCCTTCAGCATTACAACTCATCGCTTTGCAAGCACAACATCAAAAGCGCACCTTAGCCCAATCCGTTGAATCGGTCGCTCATTTTAACCATGCCCATTTATGGGACTATTTAGTCGAAGAAGTGTTTGATTTACTGGATAAAGAAACACGCCACTTTCTGATGCAGTGCTCAGTATTGGATCACTTTAACGACAGCTTAGTCAGCGCCTTAACACAACGAGACGATGCCCTAAGTATGATTGAATCGCTCAATCGCTATGGTCTGTTTATCTATCCGTTAGAAGGTGAGCACAACTGGTATCGCTTTCATAATTTGTTCGCTGAATTTCTCGCTCATCAACGGATGGCTCGGATCCCTCAGCAAGAGCAAGAATTACATCGCTCCGCCGCGCGCGCTTGGCTTGAGGCCTCTACCCCACATCAAGCCTTACGTCATGCTAACTTAGCGCAGGATACCGATCTTTTAGCGAGTATTTTGACTCAACATGGTTGGAAAATGTTCAACCAAGGTGAGCTTAATATCCTTGAGTCGGCGATTAATCTCCTCGCGCCACAACAGCTTTATAAAGAACCAAAACTCTGTTTACTGCAAGCTTGGTTGGCACAAAGCCAACATCGCTACGATACCGTGGGCGCAATGCTTGAGCAGGCAGAAAAAGAGATGCAAGCGCTGAACGTCGAACTCAGTAGTAAACAGCAAGGTGAGTTTAATGCGCTATTGGCTCAAGTCGCAATCAACAAAAATGAGCCCGAGAAAGCCTTAACCCTCGCTGAACTGGCATTAAGCCAATTAGACAGCACCGTGTATCGAAGCCGCATTGTTGCTACGTTGGTTGTCGGAGAAGTGAACCACGTTCTTGGTCACCTCAGTCGTGCACTATCAATGATGCAACAAACCGAAAAACTGGCGCGGCAATATCAAGTCTATCATCAAGCGCTCTGGGCCTTATTACAACAGAGCGAAATCTTAATTGCCCAAGGCTACGTACAAGCGGCTTTCGAAGTGCAAGATAACGCCTTCAAGCTGGTGGAAGAACAGCATTTACACCAAGTTCCCTTACATGAGTTTTTATTGCGTATTCGCGCCCAAATTCTTTGGTGTTGGAATCGGTTAGATGAAGCAGAGGAGTGTGCGCACAAAGGATTAGAAGTGCTTGGTCAACATTCACCGAGTCAACATTTACACAGTTATTCGATGTTGGCTCGTATCGCGGTTGGCCGTGGAGAGCTGGATAAAGCCGGACGTTATATCGAGCAAGTCCATCACTTGATCAAGCAGTCACATTATCATGTCGACTGGACGGCCAACGCCTCATTATCTTTGTTGTTGTATTGGCAAGCTCGTGGGGATAAAGCCGCGATAGAGCATTGGTTGACCACTACCCATCGGCCAGAAAAAGCTTATAACCATTTCTTCCAACTGCAATGGCGCAATATTGCTCGCGCACAAATTTGCCTAGAACAGTATCCAGAAGCCAAGCAAACCTTAGCATTTTTACAACAGCAAGCGAGTGAGTACCAACTACTGACCGACTTAAATCGCAACTTAATTGTTGAAGCCACGCTCGCCTCGCTCGGCAATGATGATGAACTCGCGCGTGACAAACTCAAAGAAGCACTGCGTCTCACCAATCAAACGGGCATGGTGGGTAATTTTCTGATCGATGGACAAAAAATTGGTCATTTACTGGAAAAAATGGTTCACCGCGGAGAATTAGGCGATCTAGAGCGTCATCGTGCCCAGTTGTTGATTAAAGAGATTTCAACCTCTCAGCGTAGTCGCTCTATTCATTTTGATGAAAAATTTGTCGAAAAGCTGATTAACCATCCCAATATCCCTGAATTGGTTCGAACCAGTCCATTGACTCAACGTGAGTGGCAAGTGCTTGGGTTAATTTATTCAGGTTTTAGTAATGAGCAGATTGCTCAAGAGCTTGATGTGGCAGGAACGACCATCAAAACGCATATTCGTAACTTATATCAGAAGCTGAATATCGCCAACCGTAAAGAAGCGATGCACACCGCAGAAAATTTATTACAGTTAATGGGCTATTAATTGATGTTGAAGCCTCGGCCTACTGATCATAAGTAGGCCGAGCGCCGATTAAAATGGTTTAGGCGCAAAACCAGTCATCACTTCAACCCGCAAAGCTTTACCAATTTTAGTGGTGGGATGGACAATAATTAGTCCTTTAACGGATTTTTTCAGCTTTCCTAAATCGGCTTGCTCTTCTTTGGTTAACTCACGATAAAACGGCATATCCGCGAGCATTTTACGCTCTTTGTTTAGCTCATATTCGGCTTTGTTCTTCAGACTATTAAGTTGTTTGGTCAACTGATCAACTTCATCCGTAAATTTGCTCACCATAGCGCTATCACCGCGAGTCTTAGCCGCTTCTAACTTATGGGAACAAGTATCAAGACGGCTGTGTAATTTTTGCAGATCGTTTTTTAAACTCATGGGGCTTAAGGCTCTTACCGATAAATGGGCACAGATTATAGCACAGGAGAAATGGAGTGTTGAAATACAAAAATATCGATTCGCTCGCTCGAGGGTCTCTCACCGCAACGCGTAATAAACATTCATCAACCACAAAGTCAGACTTTTTTCAGTAGTAAGATACGCTTCCTTCTTCACTAACCATAAAAATGTGAGACACCACATAGTAATCTTTCATTCACCGTTAAATATCTGCACTAATATTATGTTAATAGCCTGCATCGCTGACAATGATATCGATAAGATAACCAATCATTCTCACGCCACGAAATGATGAAGTAGGCAAAATGGTCTCAGTTGGTTTGAACTTAATAATCATGAAAGATGGAAAACACCATGAATCTAACCATACGCCAGCGCCTCTATATCTTGTCGATTGTGCCTTTATTACTGATTGCCTTAAGTATGATCTATTCAACCTTCGCAGAAACGCGCAGTTTGACTCAAGGGCAGATGAATAATACTCGCCTTGCGATGATGGAGATGAAAAAAACCGAGCTGAAATCTTATTTGGAGATTTCGCGTACCGCAATCGAGCCATTACTGCGTCGTCAAGCGCCTTTAGAGGAAGCTCTGACCATCTTACGAGAGATTCGCTTTGGGCTTGACGGTTATATTTTTGGTTATGACAGCAAAGGGACTCGCCTTCTCCTTGGTCAGAGTAAAGCTGGATTAGGCGATAACTTCATCAATATGACCGATGCCCAAGGTAACTTTTTAATTCGAGATATCATTAATAACGCGAGAAAAGATGAATTCTCGGTTTACTATTTTCCAAAACCCGGTGAATCGGTACCTTTACCTAAGCTCAGCTACTCGATTTATATTCCTCAATGGGATTTAACCATAGGTACTGGGTTTTATACCGATGACGTCGATGCAGAAATTGCTGCCATGGAAAAACGAGCCCAGCAGCAACTGACTCAAAGCCTTTGGACATTAACCACGATTGCCACTGTTATTGTCATAATTGTCGGAGTCATGGCGCTGTTCTTAAATCGCAGCATTATGCGCCCACTGGATATGCTGGATGACTCGATTCGCTCTTTTGCCAGTGGCGATGCCGATCTCACCGCTCGGATGGAAAGCTTCACCATTCCAGAGTTTGCCCGCCTAAGCAGTAATTTCAATGCTTTTGTAGCCAGCCTGCAAGGGATTATCCAACGCGTCCATCAACTCGGACAACAAGTGGTTGCAGAAACCGATACCATGACGCAACGAGCCGCTCAAGTGGATATCATTGCTACAGGGCAGCGCGAAGAGACCGAGCAGGTCGCCACCGCGATGACTGAAATGACAACGACTGCTCAAGAAATCTCGAATAATGCCAATCAAGCAGCCAATTCGGCCAGACAAGCGGAAGACAATGCCCAAGAAGCGCATAAGATTGTCGAATCTGCAGCTCGATCAGTACAAGCCTTAGCTAAAGAGGTTGCCGAGGCCAGTACCGTAATTTCTAAACTCGAAGGCGATGTCAAAAATATTTCCAGCTCTTTAGTGGTTATTCAAGATATTGCTGAACAAACCAATTTACTGGCATTGAACGCTGCGATTGAAGCCGCACGAGCCGGCGATCAAGGCAGAGGCTTTGCGGTGGTCGCCGATGAAGTACGCAAATTGGCCAGCCGTACTCAAGACAGTACGGAAGATATCCATAATATGATTCAGCAATTAAAGTCTGCTTCAGACAACGCCGTGAAAGCGATGGACTCCAGTCAACATCGCAGCACATCGACGGTCAAAGAAGCCAGCGAAGCAGCAAAAGCACTGGAAAGTATTCAACAATCTATCGGTGTAATCATGGATATGAACTCATTAATTGCCACTGCGACTGAAGAACAAAGTATTGTTGGCCAAGAAATCTCCGAACGAATTGTGGTCATTTCTGACCAAAGTAGTCAATCTGCCGATCTGGCTAATGAAAACAAAGCCAGTAGCCAAGATCTTAATGGCCGTGCGCATGAGTTATATAACTTAGTTGGACGGTTTAAAGTTTAAGGTGTTTACAGTGTAAATTACTGACTCTGATCATCACTGAGTCACAAACCGTCAGCGATAACCAAACGGCTAAGCGTTGCAGATAAGCAACCAGTGAATGAATCTCCAATCACCTTGATAAACGAGGTGATTGGATTCAGAGTCTTTGATCAAAACGGAAACCGCTTCATAAAGAATACCGAACTTAATAATTAAACGTTACAACTGTCGAGTTGAGAAAGAGAACAATAACAAACGAATAACGAGCCAGCTCTTATAGATAGCGTTGGCGACTTTCAATTAATGGCTCAGGTAACACCCGATAAATATGGGAACAGCGTCCGATTAGAACCATTGGGAGTATTACTGTGCAACATTCCGTACTCATCGTTGAAGACAGTCGAGCTTATCGAAATTACTTAACTGCCCTTCTTTCAAAGCTAAAGGTGGATTTACTGATTGCCGATGACTATCAATCGGCACGTCGTTTACTCGACGCTCCAGAATCGACCAATATACTCTGTGCGGTATTGGATTACTGTTTACCCGATGCGCAAGATGGAGAAATCGTCGATCTGCTGATCGAAAAAAACATCCCTAGTATTATTCTCACTGCTCACGTTAATGAGGACATTCGTCAACGGCTCGTCAACAAAGGGATACTCGATTACATCCTTAAAGACAGCGTTGCATCTGTCGCGTATTTAGCGCCACTCATTGATCGCTTGATTAACAACTTAACCCATACCGCTTTAGTGGTTGATGATTCGGTGATGGTACGGCGTCATATGTGTCAATTATTACAGCGTTGTTATATTCATTGTTTAGAAGCCGAGAATGGTCAACAAGGCTTAGAAATACTGAAACAGCATCCACAAATCACGCTCGTGATTGTCGATCATGATATGCCGATTAAAAATGGCGTCACGATGATCCAAGAAACTCTAGCCTTGTACCCACGCCATAAATTTATGCTGCTTGGGGTTTCGGCAAGTAATGATCGCTCTATTACCTCACAATTTCTTAAAGCCGGAGCAAATGATTTTCTGCATAAACCCTTTAATCAAGATGAGTTCTATTGTCGGGTGAATAATTTATTAAATTTAAAGGATTCTAACGATCGGATGTTCTATCTGGCCAATAAAGATGTATTAACTGGATTGTGGAATCGACGCTTCTTTTTTGATCATATTTATACAACGAAAAACCTGATCAGTATTGCGATGCTAGACCTGGATCATTTTAAAAAAGTGAATGACTTATACGGCCATGCCATGGGAGATCAAGTTTTACAATCGGTCGCTCAGTGCATGCAAAATCTTTTTAATCATGAAGATAATGAACTGGTAGCACGTTTTGGTGGCGAAGAATTTTGTCTCTATTCTAAACAAGAGTTTCCGATAGTCATTGAGAAGCTCGAACAACTCATCAAGCAGATCGCGAGTTTATCCTTTAGCCATAATCAACGCTCCTTCTCAGTCACGATCAGTGTTGGGCTATTTTGTGGCTACCAAGATATTTCCACCTTGGTAAATCGGGCAGATGATATGTTGTATGAAGCCAAGCGACGAGGTAGAAATCAATTGATCTATAAACCGCCTCACTTAACGACCTAACAGAGTCACGGTGACAATCAAGCATGGTCAAGGTTAACGTTAAGATAACCTTCTCAGCTTATGGTTTAAAAACAAGTTAAATCCATAAGCTAAACATTAAAGAAATAAATCTCTTTCTTCTCTGCACTCATATTCGCCCATTTCAAAGGCACGACAAACCCAAGGGCGCAATTCATAGATAGTACACATAAAAGTTTCACGATCGAGCGCCGAGCACCATCCGTCATCCAAACGACGCATCGTTTCTCCGCCCCATCGATCAACCGCGACGTGCTGCTTAGGAACCCCTGTGTCACTAATGAGCATGACTTCTAATCGGCAGCAACAAGCCTGACAAGTGGAACAGGTAATTGACGAAGATGGATCAGGATTGAGTTCGGTATGGATAGGAATTGATTTAGTCATAAAGGTCAATAATAAAGGCGATGAGCGCATCATACGCCAACTCGGTCAAGATAGCGAAAACCCTCTATCTGTTTTAGGATAAAACGTTAAGACTCAGCCTAGCGTCTGTAGAATGGACAGAACGTGATTACCAAGGTAAGCGCTCTCCGTTATAAGCCAAAAACTGTCCTGTTTGTTGCAAATTCGCTTGAATGATTAACTCAACCAGATGCTGTGCAGCCTGCTCTGGCGTTAATAACTTATCGGCGGGTACGTTGGCTTGAAAAGGCTTAGACAGCGGCGTATCGGTGGTCCCTGGATGTAGCGCCAAGACGACACCTCGTTTAATCGTGCGCTGCCACTCAATAGAGAGAGTTTTCAGTAGCATATTCAGTGCGGCTTTAGAGGCCCGATAGCTGTACCATCCGCCAAGACGGTTATCACTAATACTGCCCACTTTGGCAGAAATAGTCACAAACTTAGCAGCATCACTGGCTTTCATCAGCGGCGAAAAATACTTGGCCAATAACAGCGTAGGCAAGGTGTTAATGGTAATATTTTGCATAAAAAAATCACTATTCAATGCTTGCAAATTCTTCTCTGGACCCTGATCTTGAGCATGCAGCATACCTACCGCGTTAATTAACCAATCCAGTGTCGAAAAACGCTTACTGAATAAAGCAACGTCAGATTCTTGAGTGACATCCAACTGAGACCAAGTGACACGTTGAGAGGTGAAATCGGGGCATTGGCGATGATAAGTCGCATGAATATTCGCTTCAGGTAAGGCCAATAATAACTGCTTTACGATGGCTAAACCGATTCCACCATTTGCGCCAACCACCAAAATATCCATTATAACTCCTCCAGGTGACTCACGTAGTATTCTGCCGTCTGTAAGATATCCGCTCGCTGCTGATCCGTCATGTTGTCCCATGAGCGATACAACATTCCAATACGGGGATTGACTGCTAAACGATCACGCTGCTGATGCATAAATCGCCAATAAAGGCTATTGAATGGACAGGAAGCCTTACCACTGCGGGCTTTATTATCATAGAAACAGGTCTTACAATAATCGCTCATTTTATTAATATAAGAACTGCTAGCCGCATACGGTTTAGTCCCGACGATGCCACCATCGGCAAATAAAGCCATTCCCCGTGTATTTGGCATTTCAACCCACTCAATGGCATCGACGTAAACACCTAAATACCAAGCATCGACTTCATCGGGATTGATTCCAGTTAATAAGCAGAAGTTTCCCGTCACCATCAGACGCTGAATGTGGTGTGCATAAGCAAAATCGAGTGATTGACCGATCGCTCGCTGCATACAATGCATTTTTGTTTTTGCCGTCCAAAAATAGCTAGGTAAGCGGGAGGTGGCCTGAAGTGCATTGAGCTGAGCATAGTGCGGCATGTTGGCCCAATAGATGCCACGTATGTACTCACGCCAGCCTAGGATTTGGCGAACAAAGCCTTCCACTTGGACAAGATCGATCTGGCTCTCACGCTGATAAGCCGCAACCGCTGCATCAATCACTTCTTTAGGATGTAAGAGCTTACTGTTAAGAGCAAAGGACAATCGGCTATGATAAAGACTCCATTGCGCAGGATGTAAGTGGGTCATCGCATCCTGAAATTGGCCAAAGCGTGGTAAACACACTTGGCAAAAATGAGCAAGCAATGTCAAACTCTGCGCGCGATTGATTGGCCAAAACAAATCGCCCTTTAAGTGCCCTATCGTTTGTATTCCATGTCGATTTAGGCGTGCAAGAACGTCCGATGGGTTATTTTTGAACAGCAAAGGTTCTGGTAACTGAGCAATATCTTGTGCTTTTAATTTATTGCGGTTACTGGCATCAAAATTCCATTGACCAGCAAGCGGTTTGCCATCTTCGATTAAAACCGTAAAACGTTGTCGCATCCGCCGATAAAAATGCTCCATCATTTTATGCTTGCCTTTAGGGAAATGTTGTTCAATCTCTTCAAACGGCAGCAAAAAGTGCTCGCTATCGACACAACCAATAACAGTATTAGCAAAACGTAAGTTTGCGAGCTGTGCGAGTAAACGATACTCATCAGGGCGCTGATACTCGAAGCTCATGGCTCCAGTCTGTTGTACGTAGTGCGCGATTAATTGTGGTAGATCACTAAAATTCTGTGTCTCATCGAGGGTCAGGTAAACGACTTGATGACCTTCTTCCTGCCTTGCTTTAGCAAATTCTTGCATCGCCAAAAAAAACGCGACGACTTTTTGGATGTGGTGAGTCACATAGCCCGTTTCCTGATGAAGTTCAGCAATAATGTACAGTACATCATCATCCACTTTCTTAAACCAAGAGTGTTGAGCATTGAGCTGATCGCCTAATAGTAATCGAACCGTTTTGAAATTCATGCCGTGATCAGATCCTTGCTTCAGAGATGGATAGGGTTAGCTAAACCTTTACGCGAATACAGAGAATAAGATCATTCACTGCTGTTGGATTAACCTTTTTATGATTAAAAATCGTCGTCACATCAGAATGTTACTGAATAGTTAACTATATTTTCGTTCATTTATTACTCACTTTAGCAAACAAACACTATGAACTATAGGTTGGTTAATAATAATAAATGAGGCTTATGTTATGTATTGGAAAACGCTATCAATTCGTCGCAGAATTAACTGGGTTCTATCCGTCATACTGGTGACTTGTACATTGATTGCCATGGGGCAACAGGCAATCCGCACATCAAATGATCAATTGAATGAGCTTAAGTCGCACACTCTGCCGAGTCAATTACGCGGACTCGCTTTTGAAATCAGTAATCAGCTACAACCGGCGATCACAGGGTCGAATTTTCTTGCTCATCATTCAGGTTTGCTGGATTGGAGCGCGGAACAAAAATCCATTGCTAATCCCGCCGTAGCTCATCAGGCATTAGAAAATGCGATGACTCGACTCGGAGCAGACAATGCTTTTGCCGTCTTAGATAGCGCAGAAGGAAAATATATTTTTACTTATGATGGTCAGCATCGAGCCACTCGCCTTGCCGATTACCCCTTTAAAGATTTCTATCCCAACTTTCTCGGCAAAAACAAACCCATTGAATTGAACATGAACCAAGATCAAGTAGGTAGGCAATACGTTATTTTTATTAATTATCGCAGTACACAAGTCAATCCTTGAACCAATCAACCTTATGTGGTCGCCGGGTTAGGCTTCAACGTTAGTAGCTTGGTCAGTATGATCGAAAGCTTTAGGATAGGCTCTAATGGGCGAGCCATGCTGGCATCGAGCGACGGAAAAATCCAAGTCGCTCCCAAAGATTCTGTGTTAGCGAATCATACCAGCGGGCAACTGCAACAAGCCATTAGTGCGGGTAAAACCGCTCCCATTATTACTGAACTTACCGTCAACCAAGACGCTTATTTAATTGGATCTTATTGGTTAGCGGATTTAGACCGTTTTGTGGTTGTTGAAATACCCAAATCTCAAATTACCTCACCAATCATGGCTCAATTTATTCAATCGCTCCTGTTTACATTAATTTTTATCGCCGTTGCCTTAGTGATCATGCACTTTGTCGTTACGGCGTTAACTAAACCGATTCAACAACTAAGCAGTGAGATTGATCATATTGCCCAGCATCTTGATTTAAACCACAAAGTGAATATTTTTGATGGTGCAGAGGTAGCGAATTTATCGCAGAAAATTAACCTCTTTATTGAGCGGTTCAGAGATTCATTAAGTTCTGTTAATCAAACTGTAGCGGAATCGCAAGTGGCATTTTTACAATTGAAACATAACGCTAAAGAAACCAATCAAGCAACAGAGGAACAGCGTAGTGCTTTAGGAACCATTTCTCAGGCCAGTCAACATATTACCGAACGAACCGAAGAAGCGACACGACTCGCTAGCCATGCAGGCGAGCTTTCCGCACAAGGCAATAGCTCATTACAAAATGCCCTCTCTGCGATGCACAGCAGCCTTACCCATATAGAACAACTCGGTTCGAATATGGCAACCAGCCAGCAGAGTCTGCAACAGCTTAACAACCATATTGAAAATATTCTTCGCGTTCTCGAAGTGATTAGCTCTATTTCCGAGCAAACCAACTTGTTAGCGTTAAACGCGGCGATAGAAGCCGCAAGGGCTGGAGAACATGGTCGAGGATTTGCGGTCGTTGCTGATGAAGTGCGTTCGCTTTCCCAACGCACTAGTGAGTCTACCACCGAGATCCAAGACATCATCAATAAGCTTCGATCGGCGTCGAATTCAGTGACCACACAAATTGAAGTCGTGCATGAAAATAGCCAACACAGTTTGACCACTCATCATCAAGCAGTAAAAGATGTGCAAGCATTAAACACCACTCTACAAGCGCTCTTTTCAATGAACCAACAAATCGCTCAAGGTGCTGAAGAACAAAGTGCAGCGGTAGTAGAAATTAATCAAAGCATAGAAAATTTAAATGAACAAAGTAGCCGCACCGAACAACTTACCCAGCAAGGTGAACATTCGGTGATCGGCGTAGAAAAACAGATGACTCATTTAGCCGCTAAGATTAATCAGTTTAAGGGAATATAACCGGTTGATTCTTGCCGAAGCTGACTCGCTACGTCTTGCGATAAAGAGACGTAGCGAGTTTTTTCTCTTCCTAGAAAATGATCTACATCGGTGTGTAACCACGTAGCATCATGTCATAAATCGGTTTAATCACAGATTCTTTTACCTTCCAAGCAAAGCGACTGCTTTTTAGAGGGGCAACGACTTGAAACGGTAGCGCTGTCATCGGTTGAAGAGTGAAGTCAAACTCCCACAGCATTGCATGACCCACATCTAAGATCATCGGACATGACGTGTAACCATCCCATTTCGCCATTAATGGTTTATCTTTTATTAGTGCCGTTAAGTTTTGTGTCACTACCGGAATTTGCGTTTTAACAGACGCCGCCGTCTTACCGATTGGCGTCCCTACATTATCTCCCAAGCCAAAAATATTGCTGTAACGCTTATGCTGCATCGTATATTGATCGACCTCTAGGTAGCCCTTAAATTGCTCGTTATCTGCCAATGGCGATTCTCTGATGGTTTTTATGGCCGTCATAGGGGGAGCAACATGAATAAAATCCCAATCAACGGTGTGTGTCGATTGGTCCGCTAATTGGAATGTGGCTTGTTTTCTACTCGTATCGACTGAGGTTAAGGTACGCTGAAAGTGTGAGTTAATGCTGCGTTGCTGCCAAATCTCACGTATCCGCTGGTCAAATACTTTAACTGAGAAAAGGAAATTCTCTGCCGTAAAATAGTCAAAAACAAATTTATCTCGATGACCGGTCTGGGCGACAAAGTATTCTACCAAGTTGGTCGCTTTCATTGGCGCTCCAGCGCATTTCATCGCCCCCTGCGGTCGAGTAAAGATGGCTTTACCACCTTGGCTATGGGCAAATGCTTGAGCTTGTTGATGACTAGCGATTCCGGCCTGCGGGCTGTAATAAATACTCGTTATCCCGTTTTGGCCAATTTCTTGCGGATCAAACCCGTCAATTAAGTCATAACGAAGTTCAACACCCGTCGCGACAATCAAATAGTCGTAGTTCACTAACAGACCATTTTCAGTCACCACTTGATTTCGCTCAGGCCGATACTCAATTACGGAATCTTCAACCCAACGCACACTAGCATCAATAAAACGTTCATTGGGACTAATCACATCACTGACTTGTGTATAAGCACCGGCAAGTAATAACGTTTGGCCCGGCTGATACCAGTGGAAACCACGTGGTTCTATCACGGTGATCGTTGCGCCGTCCAAATAATGTCCCAATTGATTGGCAATACCAATACCGGCCGCTCCCCCCCCCCAACAATGACAATGTTAGCTTGAGTTTTGGTTTTATTTATCTGCCGATAACCTACCCCTACCGCGCCAACCCCAACGCCTGCTTTAAGAAACGTCCTTCGTGAAATAGCCATAGTGACTCCTAGGGTGTTCTCGCTTGACAATAATTTCTTTTATCGTCTAGCGAAATCATCGATCATGATTTCAAGCTCAAACACTTAAAGTCGGCAACCAGCACAGTAATCTCAACAATGACCAATCACAAGCATAGCTAAGCAGCAGCGTTAAGTAAAATGAGCGTCTAATGATTAAGGGGTTGTGTCCTTTTATCGAAATCGAATATAAGCAACCCCTTATAAAAGTAGTCAGTAGTTACTCTCAATACCAATGAGGATTGATTAAATTCGTAGACTCAGTCACACGCTTTCCAGTTTACAGTGTAAATTTCAATCCTCGTTTTATTGAAGGCTCAGTTTACACTGTAAATCACTCAATAACCGAGCGAGCTGGTGACGTAATACTTGCTCTGTTTGTTTACGTCCGGTATAGCCATGTGTCGCTGCACACTCTGTCCAAGTACGCTGTTGAATGACTTTTTCAATCAATAAATCTTCGATCACCATTGAGGATTGAAAAGCAGAATGAATGAGGAGTTTTTCAATCCACACTGCGACACTTTCATAATTCGCCCCGCCCATACTGTAACGAGTCAATAAATCAACCGGCAACGTTATTCGCTTCTCGGTTTTAGCTTCGCTCAATAACAAACAAACCGTCTTTGCAGCTAAGCACTGCAAACTATCTTTCAACTCGTAGAGCAAATGTGCTTGGAATTGCCGACGAGCTTGAGAGAGCCATTCAACGTGTCGAGCGTAGATCATCAGTAATGAAAAACAACCACTCGCTTGATCACGTTGTGAACCTAACTTGATGCTATGAAAACCATTGCGTTGCCAAAAATGGATAAGCTCCGGCGTAGCACCAAAGCTGGTAGCAACATAATCACAAGGATGGTGTTCAATAAAGTGAGTCAGTAACTGGCTGCCAATACCCAAATGTTGTCGCTGGGGATGAACCGCTATTCGCATCACTCGCCAACATTGCTGCTGCGCAGCCTTTGTTATTCCCATCTGATTGGCTAATGTAACCGGGGCAAGATGCCCCCGAGGACGACGCTGACCCAACTGAATCGATTCAATTAACTCTTGGTCCAACCCGCCTTCTTGCACCGCTAATAGACACCCAACCAGACACTGCTGATGGCTAGCAACGTAGAGCGTTAATTTTTCGTCACTCAACAAATGGAAAAGATCATTCGGCGAAGTTTGATAATGGGCATTAACTAATAAACCAAACGCCTCTTTTAACAAACTAGGTGACGCCAATAACTCGGTTTTCGATACACTAAAATAATCGATATTATCGAGCGTGATCGCTGCTAAATCCGACCGTAAATCATAATTGAGGAGAAAGGTCTCTCGATGCCAAGTCTCTAGAGGGTCTTGCGCAGCCCAGCGAATAGGTTGCTCCAAATGTAGGCAATGCGTTTGTGGTCGATGCTGTGCTAACCAGTGTTGAAATTTGAGCGTGAAACCTCGCCCACAACCTTCATAGCCATGAATAGTGGTCGAAAAGACCGCTCGATGATAACGCTCAACAAAACGATACAAAAACGGTAACGGCAGTGCTGCTGCCTCATCGACCAACAATAAATCACAGTCATGCTCATGTTGCTCCAGCTCATCTGGAGCAATAAACTGTAATTGAGAGGCTTGATAATCAATTTTATCTTTACTTACCTTTGCACCGGGTAAACCTTGCGCTGCAAAATAAAACACCGGAGTAATCGCCGATAAGCGTGGCGCTGTAATGATGATCTTGAGCGTTCGCGATTGCATTAACTTGGCAGCAGCGATACCTAAAGCGCTACTTTTGCCTCTACCGCGATCGGCGGTAAGTAATAATGGGCGCTTACGATGTCCAGTAACCACTCGAAGCATCGCCTCAACCGCTAATGCTTGTTCTTGGGTATGGCATGACTCAGGAACAAGGAAAGACTTAGGAAGGGCAGGAATATAACTTTCGGTAACAATCAATAACTGCTCAAGTGCTCGAGTAAGCCAAATATTATCAGCGGCGGTAGGATTAACCTGATGACCGATAATAAACAGAAGCCCGCCACCCATTAACGTCCCTAAGGCAGCACTAAAACTATTAGCATCAAATCCTTGGCTAAAATCCATGATCAATACATGACATTCTTGACCTAAAAGACGCTGTCCTTGGTTATACGCTAACGAAGAAGCGGCGAAAAACGGAACACCACCAAGTTGTACAACACGATGTTCCTCTACTGTTGCAAGCCATGCTTGAAGAACATGTCGACTCCATGTTAGTTCACCAGACAGATAAACGGCAAAGCGGTGATTACGCTGTTGTGCACAGCGTTGGAGAGATTGGAAGTAGTTAAGATAATCGGTCGTTAAAGTCGTCATACAGATTCACATTTCATCATGATTTGGCAATGGTAGCACAAAGGTAAAGTGGATACGGTATCGGCATGCGCGACACAATAAACATCATGCTAAGCCAAAGAATTGAGAAGGTTAAAATAATTGTTCTTAACGATAAATTATATTTGCTTTATTGAAACACCGATTTAACTAATTATGCATCTGAACACCAGCATTGGGCTGGACTTTAAGGAACGAAAATGCAATGAAATCTTTCATCAAAGGATTGGTCCTCGCAGCCGTCATTACTTCTGCTCAAGTGAGTGCGCAAGCACAAAGACTGAATGTTTACGCTTGGGGTGGCTACCTGCCAGAAAAATCACTCAAACAGTTTGAAGCTCAAGAAGGCGTTTCGATCCATTATTCAACCTTCGAGAATAATGAATCCATGTACACTAGGCTCAAACTTCTTAAAGGCAGCGGATATGATGTGGTTTTTGCTTCCGCTTATTTTATTGAAAAAATGGCTCGTGAAGGGCTATTGAGCGAATTGGATCACGCACAAATTCCAAATATGAAAGGTGCTATGCCATCGTTATTAGGTCAAGCGCATGATCCAAAGAACCAGTATTCTTTGCCCTACATTTGGGGCATTACTGGCCTTAGCTACAACGCTGCTTATTTGCCTAACGGAATTTCTCGTTGGGCCGATCTGTGGGACCCGAAATATGTCCGTCAAGTCATGCTGATTGATGATATGCGTGATGTATTTGGTATGGCACTGAAACTCAATGGATTTAGTATCAATACCCAAAACGAAGCAGAAATAGAAAAGGCTTATCAATCATTGGTTGCCTTAAAACGTAATGTGTTGCTGTATAACTCTGATGCACCGCATGTTCCTTATGTTTCTGGCGAAGTCGCCCTAGGCATGCAGTGGAATGGCAACGCTTTCCAAGGCCAAGAAGAGCTACCAGAGCTCACCTTCGTGATGCCTGAAGAAGGTGCTGTACTATGGATGGATAACTTTACCATTCCTTCCGGTAGTAATAATAAAGCACTAGCCCATAAATTCATTAATTTTATGTATCAAGCTGAGAATCAAGCCGAGATCGTAAACAGTTTAGGTTATGCATCCGCAACTCAATCAGGAAGAGCTTTATTAGCGGACGAACTACGTAATAATCCGTCGATTTTTCCTTCTGATGAAGAGATGCAAAAAGGCGAATTTATTAACGATGTAGGCCCAGAAGCGCTCGTTATTTATGAACGCTACTGGCAGCGTCTGCGTAATCAATAATCGTCCATACACTTAACATAAAAAAAGACAGCCCATAAAATGGGCTGTCTTTTTTTATGTTGAAAGAAAACGATAGCGAGTTAACTAAGTTTCTTTTCGAGAAAGTCTAAAATCTCTTGAGCCAATTGATCATCAACTTTTTGGATATTCAGCGTTAATAGCGGCCCTTTACGCTGATAGTTGACTCGGCCTTTGACCAGCTCAATTTTATTATTCGGCGTTTTTTTCGGGGGCGAAAGCTGCTCTATCCAAGATTCTATCGTTTCTGTGACCTCTTTGGTGATCCGAGTAACCCCTTGAGACTGACAGTGTTGCCAAACAAAGCCATTGGCTTGCTGACATTTATCCAACAACTCTTTTTGCTGATCAGGTGTTAATTCATTAAATTGCTTATGTAATTTAACGATGGTCGGTCGACCAAGTTCAACCACATTTGGGTAAGCTTGTAACAGAGCTAGAGGTAGTGAAGCCGCCTTTAGCGCTCCGCTGACTAACGCCTCACTGCACTGAAACATCTTAGCTAACGCTTTTTGATCTTCTGCTGCTCCACTATCAAGCTGAGCTTGCATTTCTTTGCCTTTTTCATACAGAGATAAGGGCTTATGTGCATTCGCTACATCAGACAAAAATTTAGCATGATCGCTAGTGATATTATCAGCGACATAAACTAAAAAATCTTGCTTGGCAATCAAACACGATTTACGACGGCGGCTACCATCTAGGATCTCAATTTGTCCGTTCTCAAGCCGACGACCGACAGCCGGATATTGCTGCCCACGCTCACGTAACGTATTGAGAATATCGGCCAACGCATGTTCATTAAGGAATGATTGTTCACGCGCATTTTGAGTAAAAACAGAAGTACGACTATCAATCTCTGAAGCCGGTATACGAATAAGTTCAAAAGTTACCATCGCTTCACCGGCAACGGTTAACTCAATGATCTGCGCTTGGGCTTTAGCAGCGGCTTGTGCCTCTTGCGGGGTAGAGGCCCGTCTTTTATCGGCTTTACCGAACAATTTAGCGTTCAGATCAGATGTTTTTATGGCCATGAATTACTTACCCCTGATTTAAAGAAAGCCAATGTGAATGCAAAACACGTTCTAGCTCAAGTGCGCTTTTTTGCACCGCGTCTTGCGCTGTGGCTAAGGTTTTTTTACCGCCCTCAAAATCACTCGTCGTTAAATCAAACACGGTACTGTAGGTATCAGCACAAGTTTCAAAAGCACGGCTGCGTGGAATAGTAGCCATCATCACTTGCTCGCCCAATAAATAGTTCATCTCGGTTAATACAGAAACTTGCTTTTTATTATCGTCTTCAAACATCGTTGGCATTAAACGAACAAACTCTAGCCCTTTCCAATCATCTGGAAACATTTCATAAACCGTTGGCAAATGCTGGAAAAAATTCACGGTTGATGCCCAGTCAAGACGTTTTGCCGCACAAGGGATCAATAATGCATTTGACGCGTACATAGCATTCCACACCAAAGGATCAACGTGTGGTCCAGTGTCAATCATGATAATGTCGAATTCATCGGCAATTTTATCAATCAACTTCTCTTTCAATAAACGAACAATGTCTAACGATTGATTTTTAGACAGTGATTGCCAAGCTTCAGCGTTAAACATGGCGTCTTCAGGGAAGGCTGAGATGGTTTTTAAATTCGGGTATTGGGTGGGCAGCAACACATTTTTTTTCAAAAATGCCGTATCTATCTCGGTCCCTTCGGGAAAATTATCGAGCATAATATCAACCGCAGAATAGATATTACTGTGTTCTGCCAAACTAATTTGAGGATTCAAAAATAGACGTAAAGACCCTTGCGGATCTAAGTCAATCAAACAAATGCGATAACGTTTATCCAAATTTAGTGCTAAGCAAGCCGCTAAATGCACCGCCGTCATCGACTTACCTGTTCCGCCTTTTTGGTTTTGAACATTAATGATCCAAGGCTTATTCTCAGTATTTTTTTTACGCTGGTGAAACTTCAATACACCAGCAGCATCCATAAGCATGTGTGCTTCAGCCAATGAAATCGAGTAATGGTTAGCATTATTTTTAGTGAATTGATGACCAGCGGCTTCTAGTTTAGCAATCGCTTCATCAAGTTTACGTCGTGTTAAGCCCGAACGTGTTTCCATCAATGCTTTTGACATCGGAGGGAAGTGCTCATCGCGACGTTCTTCTAATACAATCTCTATTCGGTCAGCTTGCACTTGCTGAGTTTGCTCGGCGAGCCTGTAGAGATTTTCTATCGTTTGTTCTCTTTTCATAGCCATTCTCATCATCCGTTACTGACCACAATTGTACAGCAATAAACATACAATACAATAAAAAGGTGAACATACAATTTAGGATGGAAATCACAATAAATAGATTTTATAACACCAATAGAGAAACATATGACAAAATGCTGACAGTTTTTTGATTAATTTCTACGGATAACCAGGCAACAAAAGCAAAATTATAAAAGTGTCACAGCGTCACTTATTTACAATGTAAACTCTGCTATCCATTATTATCCAATCAGTAGCCAAAAGAAGAAGGAACGTCATCAACAAAAATATCACAAAAGAAACCATCCTAATCAGGTAATAAAACCACACATTTTTCTAACCACCCGCGAGGGGAGGGATATAAACCATTAAAAATCCCTTTAAAATAATCAAGATAGACTTATCACAATAATAAAACCTCTCTTTCGTATAAAACTTGACCTAAAAATTGAAGATTAGTAATCATCGGAACGATTATCCATCATCGATAAATTACGGTTGGTGTCATTTCAATCATAACCTGAAATAGTGAAACAACGCGTCAATGTGGTCATCTGCATGACTCTACCAACCTTACAAGGCTATTTGCAGATCTATACTCTCAATATTTCGGTTTATATTCACCAAAAACCACTGAATAAGGTTATCGAGACTCAAATCCATCTTAAATACTGTGTACGATCTTAAGAATGGAGGAGGGAGAAAATAGGAAGCATGATCATGGCTTGAATGATGATCATGCTTCCTAGGTAAAACCCCTATGATGGAAACATGATCAAGGAAGAAAATCGACGAATCACGTTTATTCGGATCCGTTAATCGCAGGATCCAAGATCGGAAAGATGATCAAGTGAAGAAAAATCACCGGAAGCATGATAAATACCAGATAATTTACGGAAGACGTCAGTTGCAATCAGGCTTTATCGATTATCTCTCTTTCACGATGACCAATAAAAACAGCAACAGAAACCGTGCAAAATCATCATAATCAACATGATCATGCTTTCGTAACACAGGAAAATAGACAAATAAACACTGACCGTTAAAATGATGGACCCAAAAGGTAAAACCGAATCGAAAATAGATACGCGCTTTAATCAAAGATCTCAAAATACCGATTTGATGATCATGCTTCCTGTCATGTTTACGTATCAATGAACCATCAATTTGAGAAAAGAGGCTTCAACGATAAGCTGCCTGTGGATAACCTGTAGAGAAACCGTGATCATTGATCCGAAATCATAATGATCATTGATTCGTCTATCACATGATCACGCTTCAGTGATCGTTTGATCATGCTTTCTAATAACCATTGATCATCGTTGCGAATAAGTCATGATCATGCTTCTTATCGAACTATTTTTTTATCAATTAAATACAATAGGTTAGGCGTAAAAATCCTGCCAGATCATATGATCATACTAATCAATATAGATCAGAATAATCAAAAAGATCAGTTATTTAAAAAACAGAAATTTTCCTTTATTTATGATCTTTTTTTGATTATGCTCTTGGAACTATGGCGATATTACGGCTTGTGTGATACGGAACTAATCATGGCATCAGAAGAAAAATTGTTAATCAAAGCACCACGAAGCCACAAAGATGGGCATCTTTTTGTCGTCTCAGAAACCGCGGTAGACTGGATCGAACAGTATCAACATTTCAAGGGTGTCACTAAAAGTATCATTGAATTGTTAAACTTAATCTCGCTTAGAGGCTTTCGCAGCAAAGATGGTTTAGTGTCTACAACAGAATTGATCGAAGCAACGGATGGTCAGTTGACCAGAGCGGCTATTCAACAAAGGTTACGTGCCGCTGTTGCCATTGGACTATTTAAACAGATCCCAGTTCGTTTTGAAGAAGGTCTGGCAGGCAAAACCATGCTCCATCAGTTTGTTAATCCTAATCAGCTGATCTCCGTATTAGGTTCAACCAGTCTCATCACCGAATCCGTAAAACAAAGTGAAAAACGTAAACGTTCAAAGGCACTAGCACAAACACAAGTTAACCAACGTTTGTTGCATGAGCATGGTCTTAATACGCCTCCAGCAATGAAAGACGAAGCTGAGCAATTTGTTGTCTCTCCAACCAACTGGGCAGGGATCATTGATCAAGCATTAGCACCACCACGCACACGCAAAAGTTATCAAAAATCGATGGTATCTATCTCAGGAACTCGTGCTGTGATTGAAACGCGATCATCTAAAAACATCATGACGGTCGATGATCTTATGACCCTGTTTGCTCTGTTTACCTTAACAGTACAATATCACGATCATCATCAAGAAGATTATCAGCTCAATGCGAAATACGTTCCTAATAAAACTCCGTTGTATATCACAGATATTTTGTCGTTAAGAGGTAAAAAAGACAGTGGTCCAGCGCGAGACTCGATTCGTGATAGTATTGATCGTATTGAATTTACCGATTTTCAGTTACACGAATTAACCGGTCGCTGGCTGAGTGAGAACATGCCTGAAGGTTTTAAAAGTGATCGTTTTCGTTTTCTAGCACGCACGATCACCGCGTCTGAAGAAGCACCCACAGAAGGCAGCGATGGTGAAATTCGCATTAAACCCAATCTGTATATTTTGGTATGGGAGCCCTCATTTTTTGAAGAATTGATGACCAAAGACTATTTCTTCTTGTTTCCACCTGAAATTCTTAAACAACATACATTAGTCTTCCAACTCTATTCGTATTTTCGTAGCAGAATGTCACGTCGCCATACCGATACCATGATGTTGAGTGAGCTTAATCAGAAATTAGCTCGCAATATCGAATGGCGGCGTTTTTCGATGGATCTGATCCGCGAGTTAAGACGATTGTCTAACGATCAAGATAAAACCGGTGATTTTACGGTTAATTTATGGGGTTACCATTTAACGATCAGTGAGCTGGTTGAACAAAGTAAAGTGGTTGATTATCAAGTTGCCATAAAATGTGATGTAGAAGAGGTACTGCGTTATTCTCGCGCCAAGACCACTAATGCAGGTAAGCGTAATATGGCGCCAACGTTACCGAACCCATTGCGAAATGAAATGGTTTCAAAACAAAGGCTTCAAGAGTTATCCGAAATTATTGATGGTGAATTTGAACCGATACAACGTAAACCGTCGACGCCTCGTGGTCGATTAGGGCGACGAGTGAAGTTACGTAAGCATCTGGTTGAGATCAACGCAGATGAAATCACCATAACCTTATCCAAATATACCTCAGCAGAGGCGCTAGAACGAAGCATAACGGCTTTAGCAGCCATGACTGGGCATGCCCCTTCATCCATTCGTGAAGAGTGTCAGGAATTGATTGATAAGCTCGATTGGCTAAAAGTGGATGATTGCGTCGTACCTTACAGCACGTTGAGTAAGGTGATCGAGCTGTATAATACTCAGCACCGCAATAAGCACCTTTCAATCGAGCGATTAATCTCTGGCTTAGCGGTTCGTCGTAAAGTCTGTAAGTTAGTTTATGAAGAGCATATCGACGACACGGTGTTCCGTGCCTTAGACGAAGTGGCTATCGGCGTTTAATCCGCTGTTATTCTCTATCCAATCACGTCCCCTAAACTATCTCTCGTTACCGCTTCTGGGCGATAACGAGAGATAGTTTCGTAAAATGAATAGAATTCACCGATGAGCACGAAGACTTTCAAACCACTGAGAACAACAGCAACCCGCCTTGATCATGCTTTCATTACTTATCAATGATTGAATTATCTATGACCGCCTATTTAACGAACTGATCAGTAAAATATTTTTCCGCACTAGTTGATTTAGTGAATTTTTTACCGATAATCCGCTCGATGTACTTCTATACTCAGGGTGAGCAGAAAATAATTGAGTCATTTATCGATTATGATAAATGAACCATTGCTTAAGTCACACTCTCGCTAAAATCTGCTTAACAAGGTTTTGGCCTTTTGTTACAGATAACTGGTTCCTAGCATGGTTTGTTCGGAGGTTGCAATGTCTATAAATTCAATTGACCATGATGAAATGACTAACATCGCCAATAAATGGGATGTTGAGGTTACGGAAGAAGCAGAAATGCAGCGTCCTAGCAAAACGCTGAAGTCTGCGCAGGCTCGTCGTCGCATTGAAATGCTACGCGATATTCGTGAAAGTGGTTTAACGATTGAAGAAGCCAAAGAGTTAGGTCTTCTGCACTAAATCACGAAAGATGATTGCGTTTGAAGAGTGACGAATGATCCTCTTCAAGTGGTTTTACGGTTAAAGTGCATGAAACCGTTAATAAAGCAGGGTGGTTAAGGCCGCCCTTTATTTTTGATGATTTCTTGGCTTAAAGCAGCCCAAAGCACGATTTTGACTCTTAATTTTTACCATTCCTATGCTATATTTCGCATCACGTTTTTACTGATTGTGGGTTTACTAATGTCTTTTAACCTTGCGTTGCTGGATGCGGAGCAGAAAAACAAGATAGAGCTTGATAAGCAGGCCTCTTTTTTAGTTTGGCAGATCAAGCAGGCTAAATGTGGACCGGAAGCGATCACTAAGCAGCTAACCAAGCTGAACTCTGAACAAGAGAAAGCTTGGTTTCAGCAGTCAGTAGATAAGTACAAACGAGTAATGGGCGTAGCGTAGCGTTCATGATTAAACAGCCAAGATCACTCTTGATTGCTGTAACCATCGTATTTAATTGAATAAGAGAGAAGATCCCGATGGGAAGAAGTTTTGAAGTGCGCAAAGCCTCTATGGCGAAAACTCAAGGCGCAAAAATTAAAGTTTATTCCAAGTACGGTAAAGAAATTTACATGTGTGCAAAAAATGGTGGCACAGATCCAGATATGAACTTATCTCTTCGCCACCTGATCTCTAAAGCGAAAAGAGATCAAGTTCCTGGCCATGTTATTGATAAAGCGTTGGATAAAGCAACAGGCGGTGGCGGTGAAGATTATCAACCTGCCCGCTATGAAGGTTTTGGCCCAGGCGGCGCAAGCGTGATCGTTGATTGTTTAACCGATAACGGTAACCGTACTTATCAAGACGTTCGTCAATGCTTTGTGAAAACTGGAGCGAAAATTGGAACTCCAGGCGTTGTTGCACACATGTTTGATCATCAAGCGGTCTTTCAATTCAAAGGCAGTGACGAAGAGGCGATCCTTGAAGCGCTGATGATGGAAGACGCCGATGTGACGGATATTGAGTTAGACAACGATGTGATTACCGTGTTTGCACCTCATACCGAGTTTTTCAAAGTAAAAACGGCATTGGCTAATGCTTTTCCTGATTTAGTCTTAGATGTTGAAGAAATCACCTTCGTACCACAAAATCGTACCGCTGTGACGGGTGAAGATGCTGAAAAATTCCAGAAATTCCTCGATTTACTGGATGACTGTGATGATGTTCAGCAGGTTTACCATAACGCTGACGTCGAGTAATGATTAATAGCCGAGCTTGTCTCGGCTTTTTTACGTCTTTAGCATGTCAATCTTATTCAATATAGGGAAATTATCATGAAAGTCAGTTTTCTCGGTTTAGGTGTGATGGGTTATCCGATGGCTGGGCATTTAGCCAATGCGGGTTTTGAGGTGAGTGTTTTTAACCGTAATCAGCAAAAAGCCATTGCTTGGTCTCAGCGATTCTCTGGCCGCGCGGCAATGACCATCGCTGAATGTGTCGCTGATGCTGATGTCGTGCTGATGTGTGTCGGTAATGACGATGATGTCCGTAGCATTACGCTTGGCCAGCATGGCGCGCTATCAGCAATGAAGCCAAATGCTATGTTAGTCGATCACACTACGACGTCCGCTGAGCTTGCCCGAGAGCTTGCACAAGCGGCCAAAGAGCAGGGAATAAGCTTTATGGATGCTCCGGTCTCTGGTGGACAAGCTGGCGCTGAGAATGGGCAATTGACCATTATGTGTGGCGGAGAGCAAACGCTATTTGAAAAGCTACAACCTGTTTTTGCCGCTTATGGTCGTTCTGCAATACGGATGGGGGAGGTTGGTCAAGGGCAAAGTGCTAAGATGGTCAATCAAATTTGTATCGCTGGCATCTTAAATGGACTGTCTGAAGGCTTGTTATTAGCTGAAAAAGCAGGCTTGGATGTTCCAACCATGATCGCTTGTTTAAAAAATGGCGCCGCAGGCTCTTGGCAAATGGAGAATCGTGCAATCAGTATGGCTGAGAACCGCTTTGATTTTGGTTTTGCTATTGATTGGATGATCAAAGATCTGCAGTTTTGTCTGGATGAGGCTGAGCGTCATGGCTTGTCTTTACCGATGACGGAAGCAACGGCGCAACATTATCGTGATTTGTCTGCTCAGGGGCTTGGCCGGATGGATACCTCGGTTTTAATCAAAGCTCTTAGGGACTGATTTTTACCGCTAACGACTCTCAGCCATCATCGATGATGGGAGGACAACACAAAACAATCGAAAGCCCAGCATCATGCCCAAACAAAATATTCTACAAGTTTGATTTGGGCATTGATGTATTTATTGTTGGTTGATAGATCATTGGCTTCTTCTTTTGATCAGCAAAGCTATTCGCTCTAACTCATAAACTGAACTATATTTTTATGCATAGGGTTTGTTACTCTTGCGATGTTCTTGGCTCATTTTTATCGATAGAGCCGATGAAATAGCTAAGGCTAACAGGCCTTAATCGTCTAAAAATGAATAACACGCACAGTCAGTGAGGCCGAGTATGAGAGTGTTGATCATCGATGATCATGCGACCAACCGAGAATTGTGCCGTATTATGTTGAGTCATATTACGCCGCATGTTGATCTTTTTGCCGATGGTCAGGAAGTGGTCGGTGGTCGCGGCAATGAAAAAGATGGATCCTTTACCCGACATTATTCTTCTCGATGTGATCATGCCAGTAAAAGATGGCTTTACTACCGCAAAAGAGATCCGTACGGCTTTTCCTGATCAGCATATTCCTATTTTGTTTCTCACGGCATTGGATGATCAAGACTCTTTTTCTCGCTGCCTTGCTCTCGGTGATGATTTTATTCCTAAACCAATCGAAAAAAGTGTCTTATTAGCCAAAATACAGGCGCACTATCGGATTGTCAAAATGCATCAGCAACTGATCTTGCAGCGTGATCAGTTACAAATATTCCAAGATCAAGTCCAGCATGATTACTCGGTAGCAGAGTCGATTTTCAGTAATTTGGTCGAAGAGATGAGTGCACAAATCGAACCGATTTATGGTATTCATTACATCTCTACGCCTTCAACGATTTTTAACGGTAATTTGATCTTGGTGGCTCGGCGTCGTTATGGTGGAATTTATGTGATGATCGCCGATTCTAGTGTCGATGGGTTGCCTGCTGCGATTGCTAATATTCCTGCGACTCGCGCTTTTTTTGCATTGGCGGAACGAGGTTGTGCATTAAGCGAAATGGTTGTCGAGCTTAATCAAGAATTGGCAACGTTTTTGCCCCCAAGTATTCATGTTGCGGCTCATTTATTTGAAATACACTCCAACGGTTTTGAAATCTCTTGGTGGGGGGGAGGAATGCCTGACGGTTATATATTATCGCCGAATCGTCAGTTGGTGAAACGCTTGGCATCGACACATCAGCCCTTAGGTGTTCTACCGAGTGAAATGTTTCGTTGTGATATCAAACACTTTAAACTCTCACCAGGGCAGAGTATTGTCTGCTGCACGAAAGGGGTTATTGAAACTCGTCATCAAAACGGCGAAGTGTTTGGTCGAAAACGGCTGGAAACATTATTGACACAAGCATCGACTCAATCGTTCATCAGCCTGATTGATTCGGCGGTGCACGCTTTTTCACCAGCAGGGCAAGATGAAGATCTCTCTATCCTTGCCATGTCTTTTCCGATCATTAATGCCCAAAATACTCAGCCGACGCTCGGTTCTTCTCCCAGTTTAATTCCTTGTAAAAGTGAACTCTATTTTTCCGCTTCGGTATTAAAGCAGATCATCGTCATGAATGAAGTTCGTTTATTTTTAAAAGGGATTATTCAAGTTGGCGATCATCTGGATTTTATCTGTTCAATTTTATCGGAACTGTTTACGAAGATTATTGAACAAGGCTTACTTGGTTTATCGACGGCTCTCAAAAGTCATCCTGACGGTTTTGTGCTTTACCACCAACAGCGAGAGCAGTTGCTTGAGGAATTAGCTGACGATTACTGGATCCGTTTTCAGGTCGATTATCAACCTCAGCAGCAAAGGGTGTTGTTTATTCTCGAACATAATGGGCGACCGTTGACAGACGTTAATACTGAGCAAACGGAGTTGACGCATGATGATCAAGATTTACTATTTGCAACCGAGTTATGTGAATCGATTCGTTATATAAACCACGGTCAGCAAATTCAAGCCGTATATCGTTTTGATACTCGGTACGCTTTTCCAGACGTCTCTGTGGTCATTGAGGATTACGAGCATTAAACGAATGTCGAGGTTAGGTCTTTAATATGGCCTTTTTTTAACTTAAAGCCGATATCCAGTGATGGGGGCCTTAATTTGAACATCGAATTATTTAGTGATTCAGACATTTTTTATACACTGCTCTTTAACCCAAAGAGATGCGGTAAGGTTGAGTATTATGTGGAAGGATCTGATTACTCTCTCGGAAGACAAGAGTCGCGTTATTGCGCGCTTACCGAGCGATAGCAATGCAAACCCTGAATTAGCTCAAACGGGATTGAGTGAGTCTTTAGCTCGATTAGGAGCAGGGAAATTCTATTTGCTCGAAGAGGCGGTGAATCGTTTTATCAATTGTGTCAAAGAAGGTAAAAAAGAGGCTCGTGAAGGCATCATCATTGCTGAAAAAAGAAATGCGGCTGTTGAAGTCGTCTTGAGTGAACAAGATATGCTAGCCAGTATGGTGGTCACAGGCGCTTATGGGGGGCGTGGTCTTTATGGCAGTGAGTTAGTGCATGCTTTAGCGCAAGCTTATGTAATTAAAGGCATAAATAAACAAGCTTTAAAAAAAGTCTTACTGGTGAGTAAAACCTTAAAACCCGGAGAAACCTTTACTCAACCGATTGCTCAGGGTAAAGCGCCGATTCAAGGTCAAGACGTGCAATTTGTCCCTTTAGTGGATGATGTGACAACCCGCATTTTAGCTCCGCAAAAAACGGCCGATCCGCATAAAGTCGATATGAGAAATCTGGGAGAAACAATCACCGTCGAAGAAAACGATCCAGTGATGCGTCGTAAGCCTGCAACTCAGGGTGAGCCGGGTTTTACCGTGTTGGGGAAAGTCATTCCTGCTAAACCGGGTAACGAAGGGGTACTGGTTGCGGGTAAAGGGACACACATCTCTCCTGATGATCCTAATTTGTTGTTATCCAGTCTATCTGGAATGCCGATCATTAAGAATAAAACGGTCGATGTAGAAAGCGCCTTGTGTCTAAATAACGTCAGTGTCGCAACTGGTCACGTGAAATTTAAAGGCAGTGTGGTTATTGCCGGAGATGTTGAGCCGGGAATGATTGTCCGCGCGACGGGGTCTATTGTGATCGGTGGATTTGTTGAATCGGCAGATGTACAAGCTCAAGGTGATATCGAGATCGGTAAAGGGATTATTGGCCATACGGTTTATGATGATGAAGCGAAAACCTGTGTGGTTAAATCGGGAGGCAGTATTAAGGCCAATTATGCCCAATTTTCTGAGTTACAAGCCGCGGAAAATATCCAGCTTTCTGTGCATAGCCTGAGCAATGATATTCGCTGTGGGGGCGATCTAACTGTTTTAGATAAAGCGGAAAAACAAGGCACACTCAGCGGCGGTAGTGCGAAAGTTGGCGGAAAAGTCGTGTGCTTTAATCTAGGAGTAGAAGGCGATGCGGCCACAACGCTTGAAGCATTTGCTCGCTATGGATGGTACCGTGACCGAATCGCTAAACATAAAGAGTATTATAAACAAGCTCAAGAGAGCACGATGGAAGTCATTCGCCGGGAATTAGAGTTTAAAAAGCGTCCTAAAGCCGAGCGTAATGAGGAAGAAGCGTCACAGATTGATCAGCATAAGGCGCAATCAAGTGAACGGATGGAAAAAGTAAAGGTGGCGGTAGACTTATTAAATGAAGAGTTTGAACAGATGTTGGAAATCAATACCATTGAAGTTAAAGGCAAGGTCTTCACTCACGTGACGATTCAATATGGTGATGAAAAAGTGGTCACAAAGCGAGTTCATGGGCCTTCGATGATTATTTTTAATCAACATGAGATTAAGTTTTCCTCCAAATTGGATCAAGAGGATATTGGAATTTAAGCCAGAGACTCTGCACGGTGAGGGTTCGACGGGCGAAATCAATCCGTTCTACTTGAGATCGTTAGGCTATCGGCGCACAATCATAGCCAAAAAAGAGGAGTAGACATGGATCTTTCAGATATTCGTCGTGAGTACACACAAGGTGGATTACGCCGTAAGGACTTATTGCTCGATCCTATCGAGCAATTCAATTTTTGGCTAGAGCAAGCGATTAATGCCGGACTCGCTGATCCGACGGCGATGACGGTTGCGACCGTAGATGAACATGGTCAACCTTTTCAACGAATTGTTTTACTAAAAAATATTGATCAGCAAGGCTTGGTTTTCTACACCAACCTAGCCAGTCGTAAAGCGCAGCATATTGAACATAATCATCGAGTCAGTTTGCACTTTCCTTGGCATCCTTTAGAGCGTCAAGTGCACATTACTGGCGTCGCGGAAAAACTGACTGCCTTTGAGAACATGAAATATTTCACCTCTCGACCTAAAGAGAGCCAGCTTGCCGCATTGGCGAGTAAGCAAAGTAGCCGCATTTCTGCTCGTGGTGTATTAGAAGGTAAGTATCTCGAACTGAAACAAAAATTTGCTAAAGGAGAAATTCCTGTGCCTAAATTTTGGGGAGGCTATCGAATCAAACCGCAAAGTATTGAGTTTTGGCAAGGTGGTGAGCATCGTCTACATGATCGTTTTCTATACAGCAAATCTGATCAGCAGTGGCAGATAGAGCGTTTAGCGCCATAAAACGGGTTAGAGATGATAAAGGGGGATAAGTGACTTATCCCCCTTTATTGTATTTAATGCTTGCGCTATAGCTCGCGTAGGACGCGAAATCCGAGATAGTTGGCCGCCGTAGACGGCGAGACAAAGAGTTGATGGTAGGCTTTAGCCATTTCAGGTGAAAAACTCCATGCTCCACCTTTAGCGATACCGGGATTGTCTGATGTCCATTGCCAAACGTTACCAACCATATCGTAAAAGCCTAATGGGTTTGGTGAAAATGCCATGACGGGTGATGTACGGTTATTTGACCATGGCGTACCACTCCATCCAGTATTGGCTTGACCAGCGCCAAAATCATTCCCCCACCAGTAATCAGTTCTCCGCCCAGCGCGAGCGGCGATCTCCCACTCATCTTCACTCGGTAAGCGATAACGAAACCCAGTTTGTTGAGTTAACCAATTGGTATAAGCTCTTGCGTCGCTACGACTGATACAGACGGCAGGTGATTGAGCTGTTTGCTGAAAGCCGGGATTTTTCCAATCGCTTCCTGATACAGGAGCAACCGTTGTTCCTTGTACTGCCAGACAAATATTTTTCAGTTCAGCATCGGTTTTATAACCCGTTTGTTGAATAAATTGCTTAAATTGCCCTACGGTGACTGGCGTTGCGCTAATAGCGAAAGCATGATCAAGGCGAACTTGACGAGATGTGTTCTCCCCTAATAAGTACTCCCCTGCGAGTAGAGTGATCATTTGCGGGGCTTGCTGAGTATTTTTCAGAGTATCGGCGAACTTATCACCGGCTTTTACTTCATTGACGATTTCACGTAATACGGCACGTAAGGTGTGATCGTTACTGATATTGACTTGTTGATCAAAGGGATGGAAGCCTTCCTTTTTTATCACAACATGGTGCTGACCCGTGGGAAGCATAATTTCAACCGGAGTACTACCATAACGCACGCTATTAATCGTGACCTGATCGTTATGTTGATTCGAGCGAATCATGACATTGACCCAAGCCACTTCTTTTTGTTGACTAGGGTGACTACCATCACCAGGGGCGAAGCAGTATTGGCTATCAATATTGAGTAATGTACAAGGCACATTTTCTGCTGGTCTTGCATCTAATTGCGCTTCGAGCACAGTTTTAAAGCGATTACCGTCGTAAAAGCCAGAATCAACGGTTTTATGTCTGAGTAAATGAATGTTGAGCGAAACGGAAGCCAGATGCTGTTTGATTAATGGCGCTTCGGTGGTTTCTTCTATTAGCCAAGTTTGAAATTGATTAACCGCTTTTTGCTGAGCTAAATCAGTCGTTTGCTGGCTACATTGTGCCAAGGTCATCGCCGCATTACACACATTGGTAAAGCTAACTTTTTGTTCTCCGACACGACTCAGTTCTGTTCGTAATCGCTCAGCTCTTGCTCGGAGTTTATCTTGATCCAGTTGAGTGATTTTTTGTTGGATAGCGTCTTGGCTAGCTTGTAATTGAACGAGCTGATTGTGCATTTCTTGCAAGGTTTGTTCAGCAAGTAAAGTGTCTTGCTGATTCTTCTTAACTTCAGACCAAGCTGTTTGGTAAGCGTTTTGTGAACCGCTAATGTCTAATTGCGGTTCATCAATCATTTTCAAATAATCACGTTCAAGGGCTGTTTTCGCTGAATTAAACGCGGTATTGAGTTGTTTCGCTAAGGCAGTTAAACGAGCGAGTTCAGCTTGCTGAGTGTCCACCACCGTTTGCTGATGTTGAGTTGCTTTCTTCGCTTCTTGCCACTGGGTATGATGCGTAAATAATGCGTCATCAATCGCCATGACTGAGGAAGGTGTGCCTTCAGCTAACGTGGGTGCTGTCACTAAGCAAGGTAAAAGTGCTAATAACAGAACGGGTAAACCTGGTCGCATTGTTGCCTACTTCAGTTAAGTTTTTTAAAAATTATTGTCGCTATTCTAAACGAAAACGCCGTTTTGTCAGAAGTCATCTTTCAATAACTTAGGACCAAAACGGCGTTTAAACGACAGCTTTGTGAAATCAGACCAGAAAACGGGTCGATTTACAGGAATTAATCGTTTCTACTGGGGCGAAGTCTTACCCAAATAGTGTCATTTCCGTTGATTGTTACGGTTTGATTATAGGTCTCAAATCCGTCCTTCGTCACAGAAATTTGATGACGTCCTGCGGGTAAAACAACTTCCACAGGCGTACTGCCGTATTGTATACCGTTAATGGTGACAGAATCATGATACTGATCTGAGCGAATAGTCACATTGGCCCACTGCTTTTCATTCTTGCTATTGACAGCTTCGGTGGCGTTTTTTAAGCAATAGCGACTAGATAGGTTTAACAGCTTACAGGCGGCGACGGCTTCTGGACGAGCTTGTAGCTGAGCCTGAATATGAGTGAAATACTCGTTGTTACCTTCAAACCCACTGCGAATCACCTGGCTTTCTTGGACGTGAATGTTGAGTTCTACACCACGAAGATTTTGCTTAGCAATGACCGATTCAGTCAAATTATCAAGCAGTTGCTCTCTAAAGGTATTCACGGCACGCTGACGAGTCAACTGCTGACCTTGATTGGCACATTCGCCCAGAGTCATACTGGTAGAACACGTGGTGCGGAAGCTGGCTTCCAAGACGCGGCTTTGACGAAGCTCAGCTTCGAGACGTTTAACTCGAGCATCCATTTTGCTCTCTTGCAAGTTCGTAAACTCAGTTTTCAAACGCGCATGACGCTGCTTCATTTGCGATAAACGCATATCACTTTCAGTTATCGCTTGCTGATTAGTAAGTTGTTCCGATTGGTTTTGTTTTACATCGGCCCAAGCCTGCTGATAACGTTGTTGGAAGGTGACTAAATCAGTGTCTGGATCTTCAAGAAGGCGATTATACTGTTTGTCCAGAGCGGATTTTGCCCGGTTTTGCCGTGCATTAAGCTCATCACTTTCACGTTTTAAACGTGCTTGTTCGTTTTTAAGTTGTTGAAGTTGAGCTCCTTCTGCTTCAAATTCCGCAGCGATAGTGTCAATTTCACTTTGTTTAATGGTTATTTTTTCATCGATAGCGGCCACAGGATCAACCTGTGTAACTTCTTCCGCGAACACCGATGCCGATACCCACAGAGGGCTTAGCGCAAGCAGTAGCGCTGGGAGGTGATATTTGATCATTAGGTCCCTGCAACAATTAACATAGCCACATTATAGTGGAGAAAGACAAACTTTTGACAGCGTTATCAATACGCTGGCTCATCGCAAAAAATTCTCATCCTGAAGGCACAATTGTATACAAAATCTAGTGAGTAGGTCACTGATTTTGTATCTTTTATAAATGTACTTACTCCATTTTGAGCAGATTCTTGAAATATGCAAGCTCCGATTTCCGATCTGCTTTAACGTTTTTTAATTGGATACTCATTGACCGTAATTTATGTGCACTTGATCATTGTTCCGAAGCCTCGGATCAGGAGCTATTGCTCTCAGTGAGCGCTAATTTTGCTTGTTGTTGGCGGTATTGATAGTGAGATGAGACTTATTTCACTATCAAGCTTGGTTTCTGATAAAAATGTTATAACATGCAAAGAGGTCATCCCATGGTGCAGTGCTCATGAGTCAATATTTAGTGAATAACCCAGAAAGAGCCAAACTTTTGTCGCCTCGTCCGGCGGAATTAATTACTTTACCGGCTTATATGGATTGCCATGATCATAGTTACACACAAATTGTGATTGGCTTGAAAGGACAAGCGGATTTTGAGGTATCGGGCATCGGTAATATTGTTGGCCCTGGACAAGGATGTGTCGTAACTTCAAGTACAGGGCATGCTTTCGGCGCGACGGTAGGACAGTCGAACATTTTGGTGTTGAACTTGCCCTTACCACAAGGGGATGATCCTTTAACGTTACAGAGAATCAATGAACTAGCGCGTAGCGACATTTATTTTCAACTCGATAAGCAGATCCAAAAACTCATTCAGATGTTAGTGCTGGAGATGCATGCCAGTCCGGACGATTTATTACTGAGTCGAGCGTGCAGTGATACCGTGCTAGCCTTGTTATTGCGTCATATTTCGGCGTTTGAAGTCCATCGTAAAGAGGCTCGTTTTGATTTAGACGCGATCGATCGCTATATCGAGCAGCATTTAAGTCGTCGGATATCAGTTGCTCAATTAGCCGGCAGCGTTTATTTAGGTGAGAGTCAGTTTCACCAATTATTCAAAGAGCAATTGGGGATTACTCCACACCAATATGTCTTGAGTAAACGTGTGGATGTGGCGAAACAACTCCTTGAGCAATCTCGCTTCACCTTGGGCCAAGTTGCTGAATTGGCAGGATTTTCAAATCAAAGTGCGTTCACTCATACCTTTTCTCGTTTACAAGGTATCTCCCCTTCTCAATACAAAAAGCAGTGTAGTCGATAAATGGTTTACTGCGCTTTGCGGACTCTTTGTCCGCAAGCCTATCACAGTGATCCTCAGCGCTGGTCTCGCTGAATTCTGTGTTGTCCATCTGATATTGTATGGTGATTGTTTTTCTTGGCATCGATGGCTGTGTTCTTGACGACATAGTAACGTTGTTTTTTTGAAAAATTATCAGTGGTTTTGCTTTTTCTTATGACCTTAATTGCTGTTATTTTGTTTTTGTTTTGTTAAAAAGACGAGATTTTCACAAAAACTCCGGAGTTTTTGACAAGTATTGTGCTTGCGCTCAAAATACACTGCTTGCCATTGACTGAAATCCGAGTCACATCCCTCGGATAGGAGATTGAGGAAAACGCATGTTTACAGCAATAGATGTGTTGAACCCCAAGTTTATTGAGCAACCGCTTAGTACGCTTTGGGCACAGATCTCGCCACTTTATATGGTGGACGAATCTCAATGGCTAATGCAATTACTGCCTTTGGCAACGCCTAGCGATGAAGAAAAAGTGTTGATTGCGACCAAAACGACACAATTGATCGCGGCGATTCGCCAAGACAAGAAATCGGTGCAGATGATCGATGCTCTGCTTTTAGAGTACAGCTTGGACACTCAAGAGGGTATTTTATTGATGTGTCTTGCAGAAGCTCTGATGCGTATCCCTGATGCACCAACAGCGGATGCGTTTATTAAAGACCGATTATCGGTCGCCGATTGGAAATCACACCTGAAAAATTCGGATTCTGTGTTTGTCAATGCTTCGACCTGGGGATTGATGCTGACTGGTAAAGTCATTGGCTTGGGTGACAACCAAGCGCAAAGTCCGGCTCAAGCCTTAAACCGTTTGGTCAATAAACTTTCTGAGCCAGTCATTCGTAAGGCGATGCATCAAGCGATGAAAATCATGGGTCATCAGTTTGTATTGGGTCGCACGATCAGCGAAGCGCAAAAAAATGGCCGGGTAATGCGTGATAAAGGTTACACCTATTCGTTTGATATGTTGGGTGAAGCAGCGTTAACCACCAGCGATGCCAATAAATATTTAAAAGATTATTTAATGGCGATTGAGGCGGTTGGCCGAGACCAATATGGTTTGGATACCAGCCCAGCCCCATCGGTATCCATTAAGCTATCAGCCTTACATCCTCGCTATGAAGTGGCTAATCAAGCCCGTGTCATGGATGAGCTTTACCAGACTTTGCTGCAATTATTAGAACGAGCGATGGAATTGGATGTGGCGATCACCATTGACGCCGAAGAAGCGGATCGCCTAGAGCTGTCGTTACAACTATTTGAAAAATTGTATTGCAGTGAACAAATTCAAGGTTGGGGAAAGTTTGGCTTAGTCGTACAGGCGTACTCTAAGCGGGCGTTACCGACTTTAGTGTGGTTGACTGCGCTGGCAAAGCAATACAGTTGTTGTATCCCCGTACGTCTCGTTAAGGGCGCTTATTGGGATAGTGAGATTAAATGGTCACAGCAACGAGGCTATCAACGCTACCCCGTTTTTACCCGCAAAGAAGCGACCGATGTGTCCTATTTAGCCTGTGCTCGTTTTTTACTGAGTGATGGGGTTCGCGGACATCTTTTTCCTCAATTTGCGACTCATAACGCTCACACTGTATCGGCGATTGCGGTCATGGCAAGCCATAAAGAATTTGAGTTTCAGCGTTTACACGGGATGGGTGACGGCTTATATCATCATGCCATGAAAGCGTACCAGCAATCGGTACGTATTTACGCCCCCGTTGGTAGCCATAAGGATCTGTTGCCTTATTTAGTCCGCCGTTTATTAGAAAATGGCGCGAATAGCTCCTTTGTCCATCGTTTAGTCGATGCGCGCTGTCCGGTTGAGAGCTTAACTCAGCATCCGGTTGATGCGTTATTGGCGTTTGAGACGTTACACAACACTAACATTCCTCTGCCGCCACAGATTTTCCCTGAACGCAAAAACTCAGATGGGATCAATATTGATATTCAAAGTGAAGCGCAACCATTCGAAGATCAAGTGCATGGTTATTTGAGTCAACAATGGCAAGCAGGACCGATACTCAATGGTCAGTCACAGATCGAAAGCATGATCAAGGAATGCACTTCTCCGGTTGCAGTCACCGCTCCCTATGATCGCCGTGTTGACGTTGGGCAAGTTTATCATGCAACCCATGATCATGTTTCCGAAGCCATTGCGATTGCTCAGGCTGGATTTTCAGAATGGCAGCAGACTCCTGATCAGCAACGTGCTGAAAAGCTTCTGAAATTAGCCGATTTGCTGGAATCGCATTTGGCCGAGCTTTGTGCGCTTTGTCATCAGGAAGCGGGAAAAACGATTCATGATGCAATTGATGAAGTTCGTGAAGCCGTAGATTTTTGTCGTTATTACGCGAATCAAGTCGAAGGGTTGGCTCCGTTCACCATCAGCAGTTTTGATGGCATAACACGTCAAGTTTCGCGTCAAGGACGAGGCGTATTTGTGTGTATTAGCCCGTGGAATTTCCCATTAGCGATTTTCCTTGGACAAATTACGGCAGCTTTAGTCGCTGGTAATACCGTGGTGGCGAAACCAGCCGAGCAGACCAGCTTGATCGCTGCGCGTGCCGTTGAACTGATGCTTGAAGCGGGCTTCCCTCACTATGCAATTCAATTTTTACCTGGTCGCGGCTCGGAGATAGGCCATGCGTTGACTTCACATCCTGCGATTGCTGGTGTGGTGTTTACGGGATCGACAGCTACCGCTCAGCGGATTAATCAAACATTGGCTGAGCGAGAGTCGACGCCTGTGCCTTTGATTGCTGAAACGGGAGGGCAAAATGCGATGATCGTGGATAGTACGGCTCTGCCCGAGCAAGTGGTGCGCGATGTGTTACGTTCTGCCTTTGCTTCGGCGGGTCAACGCTGCTCAGCACTGCGGGTATTGTTTGTGCAGCAAGATATCGCTGATCGTGTGATTAGTTTGATCCAAGGTGCGATGCAGGAGCTGTCGGTCGGGATGCCTTATTTGCACAGTACCGATGTCGGCCCAGTGATTGATGCGAAGGCAAAGCAAGGTTTAGAGAAACACATTGCTCACATGAGCCAGACTCAGAAAAAAATTGCGCAATTAACGTTAGCTGAGGACTGTCAATATGGCGATTTCGTAGCACCAACGGCGTTTGAAATCTCAGGAATTGATTGTTTAAGTGAGGAGCAGTTTGGACCTATTTTGCATATTGTTCGCTACCAAGCCAACGAGCTGGCTCAGGTAGTTCAGCAGATCAATGCTACTGGTTACGGCTTGACGATGGGGATTCATAGCCGTAACGAAACCACTTACCGTTGGATAGAGAAACATGCGCGAGTCGGTAACTGCTATATCAATCGCGATCAGGTTGGTGCAGTGGTTGGAGTGCAGCCATTTGGTGGTCAAGGGTTATCTGGCACCGGACCGAAAGCGGGTGGGCCGCATTATTTATATCGTTTTACTCAAGCACAATATAGCTAGTCGATAAAACTAAGGAGTCATTTATGGTACATCAAGTCACCCGTTTTACCGATGCTTTCTCAGCTTGGGAAAACTGGAACTTAACCGATTTTGATTTTAAATGTGAGTGCTTACTGTCATTGAAATCATCGTTAAAAGAAAGTATGCCTGGATTAGCCAATGTAGTCTCTTTTCACCTTGAGCAAGCCAGTGCATTACTGGCGCGTTTACACTCCTTGATTGGTCCTACGGGCGAAACCAATGAACTGTATACCGCAGGGCGAGGAGTCACGCTACTTATCCAAAATGACGTGAGTATAACGGCTAAGCAAGCATTAGTGGCCCAGTTATGCTGTGCGTTGGTGGCGGGCAATAGCGTCATTATCTGCAGTGATGACCGAGAGCTTATAGCAGCCTTAACGGAAGCTAATCAGCAGTCGTCCTTACCGATTAATTTACTGCAGTTTAGCCCGTTGGATGCGTATCAGGCATTAATTGAATCAGACATTCGCAGTGTTGGCTACGTTGGCTCTGCCTCGTTTGAACATCGCCTTAATCGCCAACTTGCTCAGCGTACTGGTGCCATTATTAATCTTGTTTCAGAAACCGATCTCACCACGATTCCCGTGGCACACGATCCACACTTATCGCTGCGTTTTATTACCGAACGTACGCGCACTATAAATATAACAGCAGTGGGTGGTAACGCGACGCTCTTAGAGTTAGGCAACGAAGCCCATTAATCCTGACCCTCCTCTTGTTAAATAAGAGAGGAGGGAAAGCGATCTTAGTAAATAGAGGAAATATCAATGGAAAATAGCTTTGCTATTACGACCACCTTCATTATCTATCTGATATTGATGTTGGCGATCGGTGTGTTTGCCTATCAGCGAACCAAAAACTCATCAGACTACTTTCTAGGGGGCCGTTCCCTTGGGCCATGGCCAGCTGCGCTCTCGGCTGGGGCATCGGATATGAGTGGTTGGTTGTTATTAGGTTTACCCGGCTACGCTTATGCGGCAGGGATTGAAGCCTTTTGGCTCGCGGGGGGCTTACTCTTGGGAACATGGGCTAACTGGTTAATTACAGCAAAACGGTTACGCACTTACAGTATTACCACCGACGCCCTGACATTGCCTGAGTTTTTATCGCGGCGCTTTAATGATAAATCGAAACTGATTCAAACCATCTCAGCCTTTTTCATTTTGTTATTTTTTCTTTTCTATACCAGTTCAGGTTTAGTCGCGGGTGGTAAATTATTTGAAACCGTCTTTGGGATTGATTACACCACGGCGGTGATCATTGGCACGATTTGCGTGGTGTCCTATACCTTATTTGGTGGTTTTCTGGCCGTATCTTGGACCGATTTGGTGCAAGGTTTATTGATGGCAGCGGCGTTGCTGATTGTCCCGATCACCGCAATGAATGGTGGCTTTAGTCAATTGAGTTCAGATTTGAGCGCGATTAACCCGCAATTATTGACTCTATGGGATGATATTCAAGGTAAGCCTCTTTCAAGTATTGCTATTCTCTCCCTCGTGGCTTGGGGCTTTGGCTATTTTGGTCAACCACATATTTTGGCTCGTTTTAAGGCGGCTCGTTCAAACAAGGATTTAACTACAGCGCGTTGGATTGCTGTATTTTGGACGGCACTGTCGATGTTTGGAGCGATGTTAGTGGGTTTAGTTGGCCTAGTTTATGTTACGCAAAATGGGTCGATTCAGCTCGATGATGGTGAGCGGATATTTATGCTGCTGGTTAACGCTGTGTTTCATCCAGTCATCGCTGGTATTCTCCTAGCGGCGATTTTAGCGGCCATCATGAGTACCGCAGATTCACAGCTGTTGGTCTCTTCGTCTGCCCTAGCGGAAGATTTTTATAAGCAAGTTTTCAAACAAGAGGCGACTTCAGAAGAGATCGTTAAAGTAGGACGTTTTTCCGTTGTGCTGATATCAATCGTCGCGTTAGTGTTGGCCATGACACCGGATAGCTCAGTGCTTGGCTTAGTCTCTTATGCCTGGGCGGGTTTTGGTGCTGCTTTTGGTCCTGCATTAGTGCTCAGTCTGTACTGGTCGCGTATGAATCGTAATGGCGCTTTAGCGGGGATCATCGTTGGTGGTGTGACAATTGTGGTTTGGAAGCAGCTGACTGGCGGTTGGTTTGATGTATATGAAATCGTTCCTGGGATACTCTTTTCAACCCTAGCGATTGTGGCTGTTAGTTTGCTAACCGGTGAACCAGAAGATGCGGTTAAAGCGCAGCACAAAACCTTTCAAAAGAATTTAGTTGAATTAGATTAATGTGGTACAGGTAAATTCTATCAAGCCTCATGTCGATCATGGGGCTTTTTTATTGTGTCTGCATGTCTCAAATCTATCCGCTTGTGGCTTTGCAAACGAGGCGTGAAGTATTACCATAATAAGCGTCAAGTTAAAGGAGGCCTTTAGCTTGACCTTAACTCATTACATTAAAATTCTCAGGGCGGGGCGAAATTCCCCACCGGTGGTATGTCCATTAGGGCCAGCCCACGAGCGCTCGATTCGTCGAGGTCAGCAGATCTGGTGAGAAGCCAGAGCCGACGGTCATAGTCCGGATGAGAGAGAATGACAAATACGCCAATAGTGTCTAGCGAGGATTTACTCAGCTTGCCATTATGGTGCCTTTCGTTTTGCCTCATAAAACTGCCCTGATTCTGGTCATTATTAGGAGTAAACCATGAATCAGTTGTCACTACTTGCCGAATTTGGCGATGCAATCACTCGAGTAGAAAACGCGTTACACGCTTTACGTGAAGGGCGCGGTGTTTTATTGCTTGATGATGAAGATCGTGAAAATGAAGGCGATATTATCTATTCTGCAGAAAAGTTGACCGACCAACAAATGGCGTTGATGATCCGCGAATGCAGCGGGATTGTCTGCCTATGTTTAACCGATGAGCAGGCCAATAAACTCGAACTGCCACCGATGGTGCCCGTCAACGACAGCAAAAACCAAACCGCGTTTACGGTATCGATAGAAGCTCGTCATGGTGTGACCACTGGAGTGTCCGCTCAAGATCGTGTGACCACGATTAAAACCGCGATTAATCCGCAAGCGAAACCCGACGATTTAGCCCGCCCAGGTCATGTCTTTCCGCTACGTGCCCGTAAAGGCGGTGTTATGACGCGACGTGGTCATACTGAAGGTACGGTAGATTTAATGCAAATGGCAGGATTATTGCCCGCTGGTGTGTTATGTGAGGTAACCAATCCGGACGGTACGATGGCTAAAACGCCAGAGATAGTTGCCTTTGGCCTTTTACACAATATGCCCGTACTGACTATCGAAGACATCGTCCAATACCGTTTGATAGCGCAGCAAAAATTGGCGTGATCACATGCGACATCATGTCTGACTTAAATGAGGTATGAAGCAAGTAAAGCGTTCATACCGAGGTGCTGTTGAACGGCTTCGAAATCACTAATCTCGAAAGATCAACAGCATCGCATTCTTCATGTTAGAATGAGCGATATTGTAGAGCGTTTTTGCTCTACGCCATTTTATTTAGAGTCTGCTATGTCATTTACACAACTTGGGCTAAACGAAGCACTGATCAAATCAGTCGCTGAGCTTGGTTATCAAACTCCGACCACCATTCAAACGCAAGCGATCCCGGTTATTTTAAAAGGCCAAGATCTGATTGCTGCCGCGCAAACTGGGACCGGTAAAACAGCCGGCTTTGTGCTACCGATTTTAGATAGATTGATGCAAGGACAAACTCAGCGCAAAAAACGTATTCGCGCGCTGATTTTAGTGCCGACTCGTGAGCTTGCCATCCAAGTTGCGGATAATGTCAAACAGTATGCTCAATACACAGCGTTAACCAGTTTAGCGATGTATGGCGGCGTTGATGAGCAGGCACAAAAACAGCAACTGATTGACGGTGTGGATGTGTTGGTTGCCACCCCCGGACGGCTGCTTGATATGTACGCTCAACGAGCGGTACATTTTGATGAAATTGAAGTGGTTGTGCTGGATGAAGCGGATCGCATGCTCGATATGGGCTTTATTGAAGCGATTAACAAAATCATTCAACGTTTGCCAACGGAAGCGCAATTTTTACTCTTTTCCGCGACTTTATCGAATAAGGTTCGTGAGCTGGCTAAAACTGCGGTGGGTGAAGCTCATGAGATCAGCATTGCAGCGAACCAAGCCTCGAAGTCCAACATTACCCAGTGGCTTATTACGGTCGATAAAGATCAAAAATCAGCATTGTTGAGTCATTTAATCCATGAATATCAATGGGACCAAGCGCTGATCTTTATCGAGACCAAACACGGCGCTGCCAAATTGGCTGCGCAATTAGAAAAAAGAGGCATTGCCGCTGAAGCGTTTCATAGCGGTCGTAGCCAAGCAGTACGCGAGCAACTGTTAGCAGATTTTAAAGCCGGAAAGATCAAATATTTGATTGCGACCGGTGTCGCAGCGCGTGGTATCGATATCGATGAATTATCGCGAGTGGTCAATTATGATCTGCCGTTTCCCGCCGATGAATATGTCCATCGTATCGGACGGACAGGTCGAGCTGAGGCACAAGGCGAAGCGATTTCTTTGGTATCGAAAGACAACTTCAAAAACTTATGCATGATAGAGAGCCGTTTAGGGCATTTGATTGAACGGCGAGAAATCGCAGGATTTGAGCCTAAGCATCCAGTGCCAATATCAATTCTTAATTACGTGCCGAAGCACAAACGCACTCAATAAAACTAAGGCTGGTAGATAAGATGCTACCAGCCTTAATTGTTTTATGATCCTTATTTTTTCAGATCAAGATAGGCTTTATTCACCAGTCTAAAATAGCAACTCTGTAGAGCTAATTATTAACGGTAACCGGCAATGATTTCATCGAGCTTACCGCTCTCTTTGATGAGATTAATTCCGTTCTGCAGTTTTTCAACATATTGCTCGTTAGTACTGTTATGGAACGCGAAATAGGTTTGCGATTCATGTAGTACGTAGACGATTTCGTACAGACTGGGATCGATATTTTGTTCACGCATAATAAATACACCGACATTATCGCCATAAGCCCACAGATCGATGCGATTAGCATCCAATTGCCTTGCGACCATTTCCGGTGATGCTGAAGGTCTTAACGCATTAGGATTGACCGCGAGATTACGCAGCAGTTGCTCACCGATATCTTCTCTCACCACACCCACGCGATAATTATTGAGATCGCTCGGTGTGGAAATTTTGATGCCTTTGGCTTTTGGTGCCCAGAGCACGACTCGACTTTCGACAATCGGCCCCGCCCATTTAAAGAGGTTGTCTCGAGCTTCAGTACGTGTCATGGAAAATAGAACTGTATTTGGCGTTTCTAACGCCGCAGCGTAACCTCTCGCCCATGGTTGAAGTTGTACGCTTTCGCGTTTGACAGGGTCATTGACGGCTTCTGAGGCTGATTCAAGCACATCAATAGCGATTCCCGTTAATCTCCCTTGTTCTTCATAATTAAAGGGCGGATAGATTTCAGTAATAAAATTTAGATCGTTTAAGCTTGATGCAAAACTGTAAGAAGATACGGCCAATAAACTGGCGGTGATAATTGACTTCATGGTGTTCCCTCTTGATGACGATTGAAGTGGTATCCCTAGAGGAGGTAATGAACGATTACCTCCTCTCACCGGAAATTAATGGGTTTTAAATTTAGCGACTTGTTGTTTGATTTCTTCTCCAATATTGATCACCTCTACTGACATACCTAAGTTGGTTTGAGCACCATCAGCCACGGCTTTGGATGCGTCAACGACGTCAAGTAATGAGCGGCTAATCGAGGCAATCGATACATTTTGACTTTTGGCAAGATCGGCCACGTGTTGATTTTTCTCTTTGATGGTTTTTGCCATCAGGTTCATTTTTTCGATAACGGAGTGAGACTCTCCAAAGCGTTCAGAGGTTTTTTCTAGAGTCAGTGCGATGTCATGTAACTCTTTTTCAACCATTGAGGTGGCTTCATTGAGAGCATTGATATTGGTTTTAATTTGCTCAGTAGAATGGCTAGTTTTCACGGCTAGGTTACGGACCTCATCGGCGACCACCGCGAATCCTCGACCTTGTTCGCCAGCTCGAGCCGCTTCGATGGCTGCGTTGAGTGCCAGTAGGTTGGTTTGTTCTGAAATGTCATTAATCACATTTAAAATGGTGTTAATCTTTTCACCTTCTTGAGAAAGAGTGGTCATTTTGCTGTTAAGCAATAGCATTTTCTCCTGCATTTTCTTCATTTCGTGCGAGGTGGTTTCAATCGTACTGTGCATCGAGTCGGTTAACGTGCTGGATGAGCTGGCGTGCTGGGCGCTGTCTAAAGCTGATTCATTAACTTGTTGAATCGAGTGTTGAATCTCAACCGCAGCGTGTGAGATAGAATCTAACGTGTGTTGTTGTTGATTGAGTTTTACGGCATTGTCGCTCGCAATCTCTTTACTGGCGAGCGAGGATTGATGCAGGTGTTCCGTTGACTGGATGATTTTTTGAACAATGGTTTCTAAAGACTCGGTAAATCGATTGATCCCTAAGGTAATATCTTTAAATTCGTTGAGTTTGGCAGGCTCAATCCGTTGTGTGAGATCGCCATCTCCAGAAGCAAGGTCCATGACCCTATCGGTAAGGTTAGCAAGAGGTTTTAATACCGTGATACGCAACAGTAAAAGAGTGATTAAAGAGAGCAAAACGTCCAGAATTAGTATCTCGATGATAACTTTTTGCATCAATTCAGATAATTGTTCGGCGATAGCAAAATCATTGTAATATAAAACAATCGAACCGACTTTTTTGATATTACCAAAATCATCAATAAAGAATTCCTGCTCTTTTTTTCCTGTATACGATTTGGGATCAATATTGGTGATCTCGGGGTATTCAGGATGATTGAGATAAAAGATTATGGATTTGTCATTATTGTCTTTTATCTGTACTGCACTAATCGCAGGCTCATTGAGCTCTGATAATACAATTGCCTTCGCTGAGTCAAAATCGAAGTCCCAAATCGGCTTAGGTAGACTGATCGATAAGCGATGAGTAGCATGTTCAATATTCGCACTTAGGCTTTGATAGAGCTGCTTTTGGAAAACATTATATTTTACTGCGCCCATTCCCAATAGAATCAGAGTAATAGCCAACACAATTTGGCTAAAAAAGATCACTTTGATACTTTTAAACATAGTTAATCCTCATCCACGCTATTACCTATTGAGTATAGTCGGCGTTCCATTTACTGCGAACGGAAGGGAAAAATTATGTTTATTTACTCGTCTAGGAAAGCGTTTTCTTGAGCATCGGTTTGATTTACCTCCATTTTCATGAAGGGATCGTCATGTCTAGATCGTCCCATTGTGTGCTGACAAAATCGATAAATTGCCGCACTAGAGGCGACTGATAGCTGCGCGATAAATACACCGCCCACAATGCGCTGGTTGCTAAATGGTAGTCGGGTAATATCTGGATTAGAGCGCGATCTTTTAAGTAGCGATTGGCTAAATCACAAGGGAGCAGGGCAATGCCTTTACCGTGTAATGTTGCCCGGCAGATTAGGCTCATATCGTTGGCTCGAATCGTACCATTGACATTGACACTGTAGGTTTGGTTATGGCGAAGAAACTCCCATTTATGATGTGAAAGATGGACAAAACAGTTGTGCTCAGTTAGGTCACTCGGCTGTACAATCGGTTGATGTTGAGCAAGATAAGTCGGCGCAGCACAAGCAACCGTATCGACTTGAAAAAGACGTCGAGCAATTAATTGTTCGTCAGGCTGATTAGTGAATCGCAGCGCAATATCTACCCGTTCATCAACCAGTTGAGCTAAGCGATCGGAAGCAAGAATATCAATCGTTACTTGTGGATGCAGATCAGTAAACGCTTCAACCGCATCAAGCAGTAGATAACGTGCTAAGCCAATTGGTACCGAAATACGAATTCGCCCAGACAATGACTGCGATTGCTCTAGTGCTCGCATTTCTAATTCTGCCGTTTGATTGAGGATTTTTTCACACTGTCTTAGCGCTTCTTCCCCAGATGCTGTTAGGCTCACTTTGCGTGTCGTCCGATGCAGCAAACGCTGTTTTAACCAATCTTCAATTTCTTGTACATGGCGTGAGACTTGTAAGCGACTTAAGTTAAGGTTTTCTGCCGCTTGAGTGAAACTACCAATGTTGGCGACTTCTACAAAGCTGCGCATTGCGGTTAATTTATCCATGCTTCTCTCTCATTAGTATCTTAGTTAGATACAATCTACATCCTTTCTTACCATTTATCACTCGCTCAGAGGCGACTACACTAGCATCTGTTGATAAATTAAACATTAAGGTGTTAAAAAATGAAAGTTGCTATTGTTGGAGCCTCGGGTTGGATCGGTAGTCATTTAGTACAAGAAGCACTGTCTCGTGGGCACGATGTTGTCGCTATGGTGCGTGATCCCGCTAAAATGACCGATGCGAATGTCGAAGTACGTCAGTTTGATGTACACAATCAAGCCAATTTTGCTCAGTTATTTGCAGATATAGATGTCGCTATGGTGTCCATTGGCGGTCGAGCAAGTGGGGATCATAGTATTGTTGCCAAGACTGCTGAGCAGTTATTGAGTGCATTACCTCAAGCTGGAGTAAAACGTTTACTTTGGGTTGGGGGAGCCGGCTCGTTAGAAGTTTCACCGGGCGTTTCACTGGTCTCTTTACCGGACTTTCCAAGCGAATATAAACCAGAAGCATTAGCACAAGGCGAAGCTTTGGCGATTTTTAGAAGTAGCGATAGTCCACTGAATTGGACCTTTGTTAGCCCTGCGGCTGAGATTTTCCCCGGAGATAAGCAAGGAGCTTACCGCATTGGCGGTGATCAGTTACTCGCAGATCAAGATGGCCACAGTCGGATTTCGGTCAGTGATTATGCAGTGGCAATGCTGGATATGTTAGATACCGCGTCGTTTGCACAGCAACGAGTCGGAGTTGCCTACTAACGGATCGTTATCAACGCTGATATTTATGATCGTCACTAAGTGAATGTATGCTTAGCGACGATCGGTGTTGTTTATTCACGCTCGTTATTGTTCGACTTTAATGCTATTCAAAATAAACTGGCTTTCATAAACCATTTTATAAGCATCTGAAGGTTGATGAAGCCCTTTGCTGATTGCCATGATGGTTGTTTCACTGGTGATCTGGGTGGTTGAATACAACCATTTTTGCTTATTTTCAGCCTGTGAAATTTGGTTTTTAGCAACAGAATCAACATTGATATCTTCATCCAAGAGGGTGAAGTAAGCATACCCAGCTTGACTCGCTAACTCTGCACTTTTACGCAAAATATACTTACGAGCAATGGCTCTGTCTGTGTAATCATTACCAATAAAACTGATTTGCCAAGTATCTTGAGCAAGGGCTTGTACATCGAATCCTTTACCAAAGGACCAAAAGTTTTTTTCTGTTTGATAAGGTGTTGCACAACCTGAAAGTAATAATAACCCTGCTATGATCATCACGATGTTTTTTTTCATTGATTTTTACTCTATAAACGTTATTGATAAAGGTGTAAGACCTTGGTTAAGTGAAGTTTACTTAAGATTGACATCGATGATTGTCTGGAAATGTCTGTTGATGTCTTTTTCTTTGAAAAAGATTCCTTATCGCTCACATTAATGGTAGCGATTAATGAGTGATGGATTTAGAGAATATTTGTATAATCATGATACCTACGACAATGAAAGTGATACCAATTAATGCTGGGACATCTAAACTTTGTTTATAAATAAAAAACGACATGATAGAAACCAGTAGAATACCCATCCCTGCCCATATCGAATAAGCGATGCCAATATTCATGGTTTGTACGACTTGAGATAAACCATAAAAAGAGATGCAATACCCGATAACCACAAAGCAACTCGGCAGAAATCGAGTAAAACCATAAGAAGCTTTCATCATCGTTGTTGCCATGGTTTCTGCAAGGATAGAAACCATTAATATAATATATACTTTCTGCATAAAATTGATGCCTGTCGAAATTAATAAAAATAATGAATAGAATTTATTTTGTGGATAAATTTAAATTTAGTTTCCTCATTTTCCACAAGCGGCGTTTATACCACGGAACCGTCGTTGCGTGAACCATACGATGTAGTGCGCGAGAATAATCCATGACCAAGCCCGGAGTCCATGCCATCATTAGCGCTCGTCTTCTTATTTGTGCGGCGATCCATAACTCTGGAGTACACATTAATTTTAATATAGATAAGAAATTCTGATCTGGCCGAGCTAGAATACCTTCTAAGCAGGGCAAGATCATGAACGTTTTTTGCGCAATGCGAGGTTAAGTTTGACCTGACGTGCGGGCTGTGATCTTATGCTCCTTTTTTAAGGTGTTGCCATGAATATTAATACCATCAAAGAGCACTTCAG
>NZ_VHSI01000080.1:0-521 GCF_013048705.1 Vibrio sp. A11
CAAGGGTATCATGGAAATGACTAATATTCGTCCTTTTTGCCTTCTTTCCTCTATACCCTATTGGCTATTCCATACTCACTCGATATCTTCATACATTATTCGTGTGATCCCGTTGTGACCTAACGCCGCGTTAAGGGGTGAGTAACGCAACGACCAACTCACCGCATTGCACTAAAAACCAATAAAATCAACGCATAATGAAAATGCTACGCGTTGCGAATCCCTCTTAAACGCTTTGTTAACTGGCCGATCCAAAATGCCAAAATTACCAATATTTTTAAGCTGCCTGTGCGGCAGTGAACTTCTTTGCATTCGCATTAGTCTTTTGCACTCCTTTCTAAGCTGCCTGTGCGGCAGTGAACAACAGCGATCGAGGAAGGCGGTGGATTACTAGTTTCTAAGCTGCCTGTGCGGCAGTGAACTATGAAACTTTATCAGTAACCTATTGTTAATAAAAGTAATTACATCAAATTTCTCAAAATAACCTTTTATTTTTCACTCGATTTATTATTAATATAAAT
>NZ_VHSI01000081.1:0-504 GCF_013048705.1 Vibrio sp. A11
TTTACTAGCATCTGTGACGAAATGGGTCTTAGTACATCACAAGCTATTAAAATTTTTGCAAAAGCCGTGATTAATCATGGTGGTATTCCATTTGACTTACGTGTGCCTCAACCAAATGAAACAACGATTTCTGCAATGAATGAACTCGTTCAAGGTCATGGGCATAAAGCAGAATCTGTTGACGCTATGCTTACTGAGTTAACTGAAGGCAAAGTTAAGAATGTATAGCTTAGAATACTCAACACAATTCAAAAAAGACTTCAAAAAAATCACAAAAATGCCGATTTCGGACATCATTGAAGTCGGCAACATCATATCAAAGCTGCAAAGAGGCGAAAAACTCGACCCTAAAAATGTTGATCACCCTCTAACTGGCGGATGGGTTGGATTCCGTGACTGCCACGTTAAACCAGATCTAGTGCTCATTTATCGCATTTTTGATGGCCAACTCCAATTAGCTAGAATTGGCTCTCATAGTGATTTGTTCTGATGAACCTTAGTGGC